>CALEFO010000160.1 GCA_937877165.1 uncultured Lachnospiraceae bacterium
AATGGGGGAGTATCAGATTCCGGTAGAAAAGCAAAGACCACTTCTTCTCATCGGGCCGCCCGGAATCGGGAAAACCGCGATTATGGAGCAGGCGGCAAGGGAGTGCGGCGTCAATCTGATCTCCTATACAATTACGCATCACACGAGGCAAAGTGCGATCGGTCTCCCATTTCTTGTGAAGAAGGAGTACGGCGGGAGAAAGACCACGGTCACGGAATACTCCATGAGCGAAATCATTGCCGCAGTCTATGAACAGATCGAGAAAAGCGGCGTTCAGGAGGGAATCCTTTTCCTGGATGAGATCAACTGCGTCTCGGAGACGTTAGCTCCCACCATGCTCCAGTTTCTGCAGTACAAGACCTTCGGAACCCATCACCTGCCGGACGGCTTCGTGATCGTGACGGCGGGGAATCCGCCGCAATACAACAAGTCGGTCCGTGAATTTGATATCGTGACGCTGGACCGGATCCGCCGCATTGACATTCAGGAGGATCTGTCTGCCTGGAAAAAGTACGCCTATGAAGCGGGGGTTCACGGCGCGATCATGGCTTACCTGGAGATCCGCAAGGATCATTTCTATTCGATTCGGACGGATGTGGAAAATCGTTATTTCGTCACGGCAAGAGGCTGGGAGGATCTGTCCCGTGTCATGAAGGTGTACGAGGAAATGGATCTTCCGGTCACGGAGAATCTGATCGGCGAGTATCTGCAGGATCCGGAGATTGCCCGGGATTTTGCGGACTACTATGAGCTATACAGCAAGTATCAGAAGGTGTACCGCATTCCGGAGATTCTGGATGGAATGGTTCGAGAGGAGACGCTTGCGGTCAAGAATGCGCCGTTTGATGAGAAGCTTTCCCTGATGGGGCTTCTGATTGATGCCCTGCGGGAGAATTTTCGAACTTATGCGGAGGAGAAGTCCGTGCAGGAGAAGGTTTTCGGAATTCTGAAGACCTTGACGGCAAGAATTAAGAGCGGTGAAAAGGCTGCGGAGGCACTGAGAGATCTGGAGGCTTCGGAAGAAGACAGCCTTAAGAAACAGGAAGAGGCCGGAATGCTCGGAAGAAATGAGGCACATGACATCCGGCTTTCTTTGGCGGCCCTCCGGGAGCTGGAAAAGGAACTGGTTCAGAAGGGCACCGGTGAGGGAAAAGAGGACTTCGGCCTTTGCAGAGCCTGGTTCGATGACCGTGAGAAAAAGCGTCAGGAAAAGATCCGGAAGGCCGGAGATCAGCTGACGCATGCCTTCGACTTCTTGGCGAAATGTTTTGGAGAAGGGCAGGAAATGATCATCTTTCTGTCGGAGCTGTCCTCGGACAGAAGGAGCGTTGCATTCGTGAACGACTGCGGAAATGAAGCCTACTTCAAGTACAACAAGCTCCTTCTTCTGGATGAGAGAAAAAGCCGGCTGACACAGGACATCATGCAGCTGATGCCGTAAAAGTCAGTAATTTTGTGCAAGAAAATACCGTCCCTGTGGTAGTTCCCCTGCTGAATGGCAGCCAGGGTACGCCAAGGAGACGGTGTTTTTGTCGGATTTATTTCGCTACAGACAGAGTCTGCGCGTTGTACTCGGCGTAATTGTCCTGCAGCACCTTGTACACGAAATGGTCGGCCACCTTGGTGCGGCCTGCCGAATTCAGATGGATGCCGTCGGAGAGGTAATCCTTGTAGTTGGTCTCGTTGATGGAGCCGTAGTAATTATCCAGGAAGGAGACGCTGCAGTCTCCGCAGGTGTCATAGGCCCACTGGAAGTAATTGACGATGGTTCCGTTGCCGAGGTCGGTGGTCCGGCTGCTGGCTCCGTCATATTCGGCGTAGTACGGAGACAGGAAAACAATCCGGATGTAAGGATATTTTTCCTGAATCAGCTGGAAGGAATTGATCAGGGAACCGACATAGGTGGTCAGCTCGTCCGGAACATCCGGATTCTGCATCGCCATGCCGTTGATGTAATCAATGCCGTCATACATGATGGCAATCATATCCACCTTGCTGAAATCTGTGTTTTCCAGCGCCTCCACGGATTGCTCGTAGGTGGGATTCTCGGTATGTACCGAGGCAACCGTTTTCAGTGAGGAAAAATCTCCGATGGAGATTGCGTAGGACACATAGAACAGATTGAAAATATCATCCATGCTGTCCAGACTGTCGGTGCTGTAGGTCGCGTTCTCACAGGTGACCTGCGAATCCGGGAAAGCAGCGTTAATGACATTGCAGTTCCCAAGGGACGCGATCTGCCCGGCAAGACCGGTGTCGGAGGTGTCCTCGGAGAATGGCTCATTACCAAGGCACAGAATGGTGGTGACGCCGTCATCCTCATGGCCCTCCAGCTTGGAATCCGGAAGATAAACCATGCTGTCGTTGACCTCAATGTTGAAGCGGTCTGCACTGCCGGTGCGGTCAATGTGGAGATCGGTTCCCTTGCTCCACACCATGAAGCGGACCACGGCAATGACAAGAACCGCCGCAATGATGATGGGCAGAATCAAATGAATAGGAGGCCGGCGGCTGCCGCCGTCTTCCTCGGGGCGGAAATCCTCCTGAGGGACGGGTTTTCTGGGAGGACGCTTCCCAGGAGCCTGGCTGCCGGGAACCTTTTCCTGACTCTTTCCTGCGGGAACAACGTCGACAAAGTTGATCCCGTCCGGAAGCTCCTCCTCTTTAGCAGGCGCCTCCCCGGAATTTCCTTCCCTCTTCTTTGCAGCAGACTTCTCCCCTGCAACAGACTTCTCCCCTGCAACAGGCTTCTCCTTTGCAACAGGCTTCTCTTTTACAGCAGGCTTTTCCGAAGCAGCGGAAGCTTTCGGTTTCTGTTTATTTTCTTGATCATCTTCGCGGAGAAGATCATCCAGATCGAGAATGTCCAGATCATCCAATCCGTTTTTGCTTTGATTCGGCATGAGAATAAATCCCTTCACTTGGATGGATTGCAGCTTCCTGGCCGAGCACTGTCTGTGAACGTTCATGGGCAGTTCGGGGCGCGGAATCGCTGCATCGTCTTACGGGTGCTGACTGTTGGAAACGGTGCTATTTTAACCTACCTTGCTGTAAAAATCCATGTGCATAGGGTATACTTTCCATGTTTGTACCACGCTGAGGCAAAAGCCGGTGCATCAGCGCCGATGCTGCTGTTTGAATGCGATCGCATCGGCGATCACATTTAAACTTATCCCGGTTAGAGAAGAACGGGGACTGCGGCAGAGAGTGTTTTATGGTATACTC
>CALEFO010000161.1 GCA_937877165.1 uncultured Lachnospiraceae bacterium
CGTGATCTCGTGCTCGAAGGTGTCCTCCTTCGTGTAGCCCTTCACCTTAACAAAATTCCCGGGCGAGAGGCGTTCCATGGTCTTGTCCGCGTAGATCGTGGGCGCAAAAATCTTGACGATGATGGAATCGGTGAAATCCGTCAGCGCAAACTTGATGATCGTCTTCTCGTTGCGGATGTCCCGACGCTCATTCGTCATGATCTTGCCGCGGATCGTGACCTCTCCCATCTCGCCGATGATGTCCGAAATCGGGATGGCGTCATCCTCGAAGTCGCGGCCGCAGATGACATCCGGCCGGTTCGAGCGGATAAAGCCCCGGATGGCCTTGTTCTCCGCAGCGCTCTTTTTGCCTGCTTTTCCAGAGCCTCCTCTTCCGGACGCGCGGTCCGCAGAGGCCTGGAGCCGGTCCATGGGCGCCACCTGAGAGTCTCCCGCCTTTCCGCTCTTTGGGGAAGCTCCGGACCCCCTTGTGTCCGCATTCTGCTGCGGCGAAGCCCCGGCTTCCGCGCCCGCGGCGGCAAGTCCGTCCTTTGCAGCTTCTCTTGCTGCGGCAGGATACCTGTCTGCCCCCGCTGCCCGGCTGCTCTCCGGAATCACATCATCCAGAACCGCCCTTGCATGATGACGGACCGGAAGATCGTAGACCATCGTCACCTGGCAGTCCATGTCACAGCGTTCCCGAAAAATCTGCTCCAGAAGGCTCTGGATTTTCGCGCCGCCGTCCCTCGAGAAGCCGGAATTCTCCAGATGAACCACCATCCCGCCGTCTTCCGGGTACTCAAAGGAAGCTTCTTTGAAGAAGCTTCCCAGTATCGGACTCTGTTTCCACATTTCAATGATGAGGGATTCCTTGTATTCCCGCATCAGCATTTCCGGATTGTAGAGTGCAGAGAGAACGAAATGCTCAATGAGGACCGCCTGAACGCCGGTTCCGCCGCAGACCTCGCCGGTCAGAAGCGTTTCCATCTCATAGATATGTTTCTTATGAATCAAATGCCCCGAGTCCAGATAGACCCGGAGCCTTGTATGATCCTTGTTGAAGGCCACACGCGTGACCTGTACGTCTGCGAAAAGCTCCCGCAGCTCTCCCTTCACCTTCAGGGTCGGGAATACATCAAAAAAAGATTTCGCCATTGCCTTCTCTGCCGTTATGCATTCCAGTGGTCCAGCTCATCCTTCAGAACCGCAAGCAGCTGATCCTCCGGAACCTTTCGGACGATTTCACCTTTTTTGATGAGAAGACCCTCTCCGTCTCCGCCCGCGATTCCAATGTCCGCTTCCTTCGCCTCGCCGGGACCGTTTACGGCGCAGCCCATGACTGCGACCTTAATGTTGTACGGATACTTCTGAACCATCTGTTCTACTTCGTTCGCAAGGCCGATGAGGTCAATTCTCGTGCGGCCGCAGGTCGGGCAGGAAGTCACCTCAACACCGCCCTTTCGAAGCTTCAGGTCGCGGAGAATCCGCTTGGCCGCGCGAACCTCTTCTACTGGATCACCGGAGAGTGAGACGCGGATCGTGTCACCGATTCCCTCATAGAGAATGATGCCGAGGCCGACCGAGGACTTGATAAGGCCGCCATAGGTCGTTCCCGCCTCGGTGATGCCAACGTGCAGCGGATAATCCGTCTTCCTCGCCAGAAGCTCATGCGCCCTTGCGCAGGTAAGGACATCCGAGGATTTGATGCTGATGACGATCCGGTCATAGCCGCACCGCTCCACCATATCCACCTTATCGAGTGCACTCTCTACGAGTCCCTCCGGCGTGACGCCCCCGTATTTCTCCACAAGGCCGTGCTCAAGAGATCCGGAATTGACGCCGACACGGATCGGGATCCCCCGTTCCTTTGCGCAGCTCACCACCGCGCGGATGCGGTCCTCTCCGCCAATGTTGCCGGGATTGATGCGGATTTTGTCTGCGCCGTTTTCCATCGCGGCAATCGCCATTTTGTAGTCAAAATGAATGTCCGCAACCAGCGGAATATGGATCTGCTTCTTAATCTCCGAAATGGCCTTCGCACACTTCTCATCCGGAACCGTGCAGCGGATGATCTCGCACCCTGCCTCCTCAAGGCGCAGAATCTGCGCCACGGTTGCCTTGACGTCATCCGTCCTCGTATTCGTCATCGACTGAATTGCGATCGGATTACCACCGCCGATTGTGACGTTTCCGATGCGGACAGCCTTCGTATGCTGCCGGAATGTATCTTCGCTCATAATGCTCCTTCCTTTCTGTCATTGTTCAGCAGGCGGTCCGGGCATCACCTGCCTCTGGCCGCCCTTAAAAAGCGCTATCCCTCTGCCTTCTTATCTTTTCCGAAACAGTTACCGGAAAAACTTGCTCACATCGTTAAACAGCGCGAATACCATGACCGCCATCAGGATCACGACTCCCGCCAGCGTCACATATCCTTCCTTGTCCGGGGAGAGCTTCTTCCCGCGGATTGCCTCAACAACCAGCAGGAGAAACCGCCCGCCGTCCAGTGCCGGAATCGGGAGAAGATTCATGATTCCGAGGTTGATGGACAGGAGCGTCGTAAGGCTCAGGAACGAAAGCACCGTTGTAGAAAGCCCGTACGGCTTCGTCGTCTCATAGGTGTCATCCACCACCTTTACGATACCGACCGGCCCAGAAAGGTCATCCGCCGAGAAGTGTCCGCGGAAGATCAGCCCGAGCGACTTGAAGGTTGCCCGCACCCAGTACTCCGCCTCGTAGAAGCCATACTGAAAGGTCTGAAGCGCCCCACACTTCACATACTGACCGGAGCCGACGAGGCCGATGTAGTACCTTCCTGCCTCCTCGTTGTAGCGCGGTGTCAGCGTCACGGTGTCCTTTGCGCCGTCCCGCTCGTAGGTGATCCGCAGCGGCTCGCCGTAATTCATCATAGAGAAAAGCTGCACCTCGCGGTAAATGTGAATGGGTTCTTCGTTGATTGCCAGGATGGTGTCTCCCGCCTCCAGCCCGGCCTCCTGTGCCGCGGAGCTCTCCATGACCTGATTGACCACAGGAAGATCTGTCCCGGAAAAAGCAACCGTAACAATGGCGAATACAAGACCGATCAGGAAGTTTGCAATGGGTCCTGCAAGAACCGTTGCCATCCTCGCCCCCACCGCCGCATTGGGAAACGCATGCGGATCGGCGGCCTGATCCCTCACTGAGGCCAAATCCGAAAAGACGTCTCTCTCCCCGGAAGGGGCCGCCACGCTGTCCGGATCGTACATGGCTTCCATACCGTCGAACAGGCACGCCCCGCCGATCGGAAACACACGAATGCAGAAGTCCGTTTCCTTTCCCTTTTTCCGGAAAAGGACCGGTCCCATGCCGATGTCGAACTCCTTCACCCGGATTCCACAGCGTCTCGCCACCGCGTAGTGCCCGAATTCGTGTCCGATGACGATCACCGAAAAGATGATAAGAAAAATAAGAATACTGATAATCATTGGTTAATTCTTTCTCATACGGGCAATGCATTCCCGGACGCTCTCTCTTGCCTCTTTCTCCGTATCAAGAATCTGATCCAGCGTCGGATTCGCGATCACATCATGTGCGTCCATCGCTCCCTCAATCAGATCATAGATATCCAGAAACTCAATCTCATCCTTCATGAAATGGCTGACTGCCTCTTCATTGGCTGCGTTGAAGACCGTCGGCATGGATCCGCCCGCATGCGCCGCGCGGTAGGCAAGCGGAAGTCCGCGGAAGGTTTCCGTGTCCGGCTTCTCGAAAACGATGTCTCCCAGCTCGAACAAATCCAGCGGCTTGATCTTAAGCGGCAGCCGGTCCGGATAAAAGAACGCATACTGAATCGGAAGTCTCATATCCGGCGAAGCAAGATGTGCCATCACCGAGCCGTCCACGTACTGAACCGCCGAATGCATGATACTCTGCGGCTGCACCACCACCTGGATATGGTCCACATCCACACCGAACAGCCATTTCGCCTCCATGACCTCGAGTCCCTTATTCACAAGGCTTGCCGAATCAATGGTGACCTTGGCTCCCATATCCCAGTTCGGATTGTTCAGAGCCTCCGCAACATGCTTATGCGCAAGATCCTCCCGTTTCTTCCCACGGAAGGTTCCGCCTGAACAGGTAAGCAGAATCTTCTCAATTCTCTCATGCGGTTCTCCGTTCAGGCACTGGAAGATCGCGCTGTGCTCCGAATCCACCGGAAGAAGCTCCACGCCCATGGACTCTGCAGCAGGGATGATAAGGTGTCCCGCGGTCACCAGAGTCTCCTTGTTCGCTAGGGCAATCGTCTTCTCCGCGCCAATGGCGGCAAGCGTCGGCTGAATGCCGATCATGCCGACCACAGCGTTCAGAAACAGATCACTGTGCTCCATCACCGCGATCTCGCACAGACCGTCCATCCCACAGACAATTCGCACCGGAAGGTCCTTCACGCGAACCGAAAGGTCACTTGCCGCCTCCTCACTCCACATGCAGACCAGCTCCGGATGAAACTCGCGGATCTGCTCCTCCATCTTCGAAACGTTCCGCCCCGCCGCAAGCGCGGTGACCTTCAGTCTCTCCGGATACGCCCGCACGATATCCAGCGCCTGCGTTCCGATGGATCCGGTGGAACCGATGATGGCAATTCTCTTCTGCTCTTCCATGTCTTTCTCTGCTCCCTTTCTGCCGCAGGCCCCGCGGCAGTTTTTCCGAAACAGGGGAGTGCTGGCCGCAGCCCTCACTCCCCCTTTGTACAATATAATGTATTGCTGCTCCGAGCAAGAGAACGTGACATCAGTCACGTTCGAGTGCCGCGAGGAGAAATCCGCGCAGGCGGTTTCTCCGATGCGGGAGCGCGGTGCTTGAAAAGCACCTGCTCCGAGCAAGAGAACGTGACATCAGTCACGTTCGAGTGCGAAGTACCTCCAAAAACAGCACGCCCAGCGTGTAAATCACCGGCGCCGTAAAGATAATGCTGTCGAACCGGTCCATGATGCCGCCGTGCCCCGGGATCACCTTGCCGTAGTCCTTGATGCCGTGGTTGCGCTTGATTGCAGAGGCCGCCAGATCTCCTACCATGCCGATGATGCTGCCGACGATACCAATGACAATGAAGGCTCCGTAGAGATTCTCACCCGGCACCAGAACACTGATCAGATATGCCGCAAACACACACAGAAGCGTTCCTCCAAGGATTCCTCCGATGGCTCCCTCCACAGTCTTGTGCGGAGAAAGAACCGGAGTCATCTTATGCTTGCCAAAGGCCCGGCCTGCTGCCCAGGCGCAGGTGTCACAGATCCACGCGCAGAAGAAAATCAGGGCATACACGAATTTCCCATAGGGAAGGAACTGCGCGCGGTAAATGCAGGAAATCATGATCGGCGCATAGATAAAGGAAAAGACCGATCCGATCACCTGATCCGCATGGTACTTCGGAAACGTGAACACGTACACCGCCATGTTCAGAAGGAACAGTCCCATAATTGCAACGAGGGCCAAAGAGTTTGCCCGATGAATAAACGGCATTGCATTGGAAGACCCCCAGGTCAGGATGTTCCCGCTCCTGTCGATTGCACCGATCGTCTCTCCGTAATAAAGAACCGTCAGATAATACACGGCTCCGATGACAAGTCCCGTCACCTCCAGAATGTTGCAGCTCTCCCTCTCCGGATCATGGACCTTCAGCGCCCTTGTCAGCTCATAGTAACCGATCAGGGCACACACCATCAGAACCAGTCCGAGGGGCAGTCCTCCGCATAGCCCGAGGCCTACTGCCAGAATTGTAATGACGATGCCGCTGATGACTCTTTTCTTCATAATTGCCTTTCACGCCTTATGGCATTCCCTCCGCCGGAAAACGATCACCCGCATTTCTTCCGGTGCTGCCTTCTGTCCTGCCTATTTGATCAGGCCGCCGAACCGGCGTTCCCGATGATTGTAGGCATCCACTGCCTTTTCCAGCTCTTCCTTTGTAAAATCCGGCCACGCCGCATCGGTAAAATACAGCTCCGAATACGACAGCTGCCACATCAGAAAATTGGAAAGGCGCTCTTCTCCGCAGGTGCGGATGAGAAGATCCGGATCCGGAATTCCCGCTGTATCCAGTTCATTCGAGATGGACTCCTCCGTAATCTCTTCCGGGGAAAGCTCTCCTCTTTGCACCCTGCCTGCAAGCTTCTGCACAGCGCGGCGCATCTCGTCCCTGGCGCCGTAATTGATCGCAATCTGGAAGCCGATGCCGGTATTGCTCTTCGTGGACTCCTCCAGATTCGCAATGCTCTTCTGAAGGTCCTCATCCAGCCGGGACTTGTCTCCGATCACGCGGATTCGGACATTGTTCTTCGCGCACTTGACAAGCGACGTCTTCATGTAGGTCCGCAGAAGGTTCATCAGAGCCTTGACCTCCGTGTCCGGTCTCGTCCAGTTCTCCGTTGAAAACGCATAGACCGTCAGGTACCTGATTCCCATGTGATCGGCGTCTTCCAGAATTTGTTCTACTACTCTGGCTCCCTGCGCGTGTCCTGCCGTGCGGGGAAGTCCTCTTTTCTTTGCCCAGCGCCCGTTGCCATCCATGATAATAGCAACATGCGCCGGAATTTTATATTCGTCTGACATCAGATTACCATGATCTCCTTCGACTTTTTCTCAATGATTCCGTCCACCTTCTTGATGAAATCATCCGTCAGCTTCTGCAGCTCATCCTCCAGCTGCGCCTCTGCGTCCTCAGAAATCTCCGCCGCCTTCTTCTGCTTCTTGAAGTCGTCCATGCCGTCGCGTCTTGCCGCGCGGATGACAACCTTGGACTCCTCGCCCTTCTTCTTGACGTCCTTCACAAGATTCTTGCGGTTCTCCTCCGTCATCTCCGGGAAAACAAGGCGAATCATGGTCGCATCACTGGTCGGATTGATGCCGATATCCGCCATCTGAATGGCACGGCAGATATCCTTGATCAGATTCTTGTCCCAGGGCTGGATCTGAATGATACGCGCCTCCGGAACCGAAACATTTGCGACCTGCTGAAGCGGGGTCGGTGCACCATAATAATCCACGCGGATGTGGTCCAGAATGTGCGGATTCGCACGTCCTGCGCGGACGGTCTGAAGGTCAGCCTCCAGAAACTCGATTGCCTTGTTCATCTTGTCTTCGTAAACCTTGATCTTCGGATCACTCATTGTCGTCATCTCCCTGTTTCATTTTAATCAACCGTCACCGTTGTTCCGTTAAACTTCCCGCCTGCCGCGTGAATAATGCTGTCCTCTTCGTTCAGATCAAAAATGCGCAGCGGCATGTGGTTGTCTCTTGCAAGAATCGAGGCCGTCATGTCAATGACCTGCAGATTATTGTCAATAATCTCCTGAATCGGCAGCACATCGAAGCGCTTCGCGTCCGGATTCTTCGCGGGATCCGAATCATACACGCCGTCCACGTTCTTCGCCATCAGAATACAGTCCGCGTCCACCTCGATGGCCCGCAGCACAACGCCGGTATCCGTGGAAAAATACGGATGTCCCGTGCCGCCTGCAAAGAAAACAACCATGTGGCGGGCAAAATACTTGTTCACCCGGTCCTTCGAGAAGAGCTTCGTCATGCCAGTCACTTCAAACGGGGTCAGGACATTGGTCATCATTCCCGCTCCGCGGAACACCTCCGAAACATAGATGCAGTTCATCAC
>CALEFO010000162.1 GCA_937877165.1 uncultured Lachnospiraceae bacterium
CCAGAGGCAAAAGAAAAAGTCTTCTTCGTCCAGCAGGAAGGATGACTATTATAAGGATGATTTTGATTCGTTCTGGGATGACAACGCAGAGGATTATGACGATGAGGATGACGCCTACGAGGACTGGGAGGATGAATACGGGGAGGAGGACTGAGAATTTCCCGATGCAGGATGCAGAGAAGACGTTTCTGCAGCAGAGAGACATTTGACTATTTTTTAACAATTCCCTATAATCATGATGGCAGAAATTCTGCCGTATGATCAAAGGAGAATGATGGAAATTGGAGAGCAGGGAAATTTCACAGGCGGTGATTGGCCGTCTGCCTCGCTATTATCGGTATCTTGGTGATTTGAAGGAGCAGGGCGTGGAGCGGATTTCATCGCAGGAGCTGTCGACCCTGATGCATGTGACGGCTTCGCAGATCCGTCAGGACTTTAACCATTTCGGCGGCTTCGGCCAGCAGGGCTATGGCTACAACACGCAGTATCTGTATGATGAGATCGGCAAGATTCTCGGGCTGGACCGGACCCACAACATGATTCTGATCGGTGCCGGGAATCTTGGCTCGGCACTGGTGAATTACATGAATTACCGCAATCGCGGTTTTTATTTCAAGGCAGCATTTGACCGCAATGAGAAGCTGATCGGGAAGAGAATTGGAACGGTTGAGGTTCATCCGATGGATAAGCTGGAGTCGTTCATTCGGGACAATGAGATTGAGATTGTTGTGCTGACGATTCCGAAGCAGGAGGCGGTCCGGATTGCGGAGAAGCTCTCGAAATGTCCGATCCGGGCGATCTGGAATTTCGCACACACGGATCTGCATGTTCCGCCGACGATTCAGGTGGAGAATGTTCACCTGTCCGACTCTTTGATGAGGCTTTCCTACAACATCAAGCGGCATGAGACGGAGAAAAGTAAAGAGTAAGATGTAAGAGAGGCCTCCCGGAAGGGAGGCCTTTTTCCGAGAAGGGTGAAAACCGCTTCTTATATAGAATGGACGTAAGGGCGGAAAATCAATTTTCTGGCAGGCATGAAGAAAAGAAAGTGAAGAGGCAGTATGGAATATTTACTGACAGCAGAAGAGATGGCTCTGGCGGACCGGAGAACCAGTGAGAGAATTGGAATTCCGTCTGTGGCTTTGATGGAGAGGGCAGCACTTGCCGTGGCGGATGCAATTCGGGAGGATTTTCCGCGGATGCGTGAAGAGCGTGCGGCATCCTCTTTGGCAGACTATGACAGCAGGGATCAGGACGGCAGGAACGCTGCGCCAAAAGGGAAAGACCAGGTCCGTGTTGCCGTCATTGCAGGAAAGGGGAACAACGGCGCGGACGCGATTGCGGCGGGACGGATTCTTCTGGATTTTGGGTATGATGTTGCTTTTTTTGTGACAGGAATTACGGATGATTTCGAAACGCCGCAAGGAAAGGAACATCCGGATGCGGCAGCTTCCCAAGACCCTGAAACGAGCTCCGCGAAAGGAAGGGGGCCGGACAAGGAGAAAATCGGGGCCCGCTCTTCCATGGAAATTCAGTGCCGGATCCTGAAGGCCTACGGGAAGAGCCTGCAGCCCCTGCGGGAGGACGGATGCCTCTTAGGGCAATTCTGTCCGGACGTTATCATAGACGGGCTTTTCGGAACCGGTCTTTCCCGGAGGGTGACAGGAGAAGCCGAGGACGCGATTGGCGTCATCCGGAAGCTTCGCTCCCTGGGCGCAAGGGTTTACGCAGTAGATATCCCGTCGGGAGTTTCTGCGTCCACGGGAGAAATCCTTGGAACCGCCGTGCAGGCCGATGTGACGGTTACGTTTTCCTTCTATAAAAGAGGACATTTCCTGTACCCGGGCTGTGAATTCTGCGGAAGGGTTCTTCGGCGGGAAATTGGAATCACAGAAAGGGCCTTTGCGGAAGGCACACTGGAAAGCACAGCAGGAAATGAGAAAGGGCCATCCGCTGATTTTCTTCCAAAGGTATTCACATACCTGCAGGAGGATCCGAGGTCTCTTCTTCCGAAGAGGAAACCAGACGGCAACAAGGGGACCTTCGGAAAGGTTCTTGTGATCGCGGGATCCCGGGGGGTGTCCGGGGCCTGCACGATGTGTGCGGGAGCGGCCCTTCGGATGGGAGCCGGGATGGTCCGGGTGTTCACCCATGAGGACAACCGGGTGATCCTTCAAACGGCGCTTCCGGAGGCTATGTGCAGCACGTATCCGTCTGCGCAGGAGGAAGCTCTTGGAGAGGCCGAAAAAAAGGTCGTGCAGGAGGACCTCCTTTCCGGCCTTCAGTGGGCGGATGTTGCTGCCATCGGTCCCGGGATGGGAAAATCCAAAGAGTGCCGGGAGCTTCTTAAGTTCGTTCTTAGGCACGCGGCGGAAAATCTCCGGGGACTTGTCGTGGATGCGGATGCCATCCGGCTTCTTGCAGAGGGGGATGGCCTGTATGAAGAGCTGCGGGAGACCGGAAGAAAGATTCCTGTCATTCTGACGCCGCACCCTGCGGAGTGCGCGGCCCTGTTTCAAAGGAGTATTCCGGAGCTTCAGAAGAACCGTTTTGCCTGGGTTTCTGCGTTCGCGGAGGAATTTTCCTGCACGGTCATTGCCAAGGATGCAAGGACTCTGGTTTCTTCCGCAGGCTGCCGCATGCAGTATCTGAATATTTCCGGAAATGACGGCCTTGCGACGGCGGGGGCGGGAGACGTGCTGACGGGAATGACAGCGGCCTGCCTTGCGTCTGGCATGGAGGCTTTTTCGGCGGCAGCGGCAGCGGTATACATCCATGGCCGCCTGGCGGACTCTCTTGCCGAAAAGGAAAGCCCGCGCTCCATCGTGGCAACGGATCTGATCCGGAAGCTCAAAACGATGTAAATTTGCGTAGTACAAGGGTTTTATGCTAGAATTTATGTTTGTTCGGCATCTGCTGATTCGGAAACGAATGTGAGGTGAACCCTTTTTATGGAAGAACTTTCGGCGGCCTGTCTTATACTGATTCTGGCGGTACTGCTGATTCTTGATGCAATTGTATATGGCTTCGGCGCGGCAATCCGGATGATTCGTCCGCAGACGGAGGAAGA
>CALEFO010000163.1 GCA_937877165.1 uncultured Lachnospiraceae bacterium
GCGCTTCCCTGGAGTTCCTGGAAGGCAAGGAGCTGCCCGGCGTATACGCTGCAGATGACAAGTAAGCCGAGAAGATCTGCTTTATGATTTCGGATGCCCTTATGCGCAGCGTGGGGCGTGGAATTGGGGATTGCCTCAGTGAGGCGTAGAAATGAATTGAGCTATTTCGGCAGCACGGCAAGGCTGCGGCCTGCCGTGCGGCCGATTGCTTATCAGGTGTTCCACTTGGGAACACGCGGGAAAAGGAGAATATTATCATGGCACGTAAGAAGATTATTGCCGGCAACTGGAAGATGAACAAGACTCCGAGCGAAGCGAAGGAGCTGGTGGAGCTGTTAAAGCCCCTTGTCAACAATCCGGACGTTGATGTTGTTTACTGTGTACCGGCCATTGACATCGTTCCGGTCGCAGAGGCAATCAAGGGAACCAATGTACAGCTCGGTGCAGAGAACCTTTCTGATCAGGACAAGGGTGCTTTCACTGGTGAGATTTCTGCAGCAATGCTGCTGGATGCCGGTGTCAAGTATGTCATCATCGGACACTCCGAGAGAAGACAGTACTACAAGGAGGACGATGCGTTCTTAAACCGCAAGGTTCGCAAGGCTTTCGAGAATGGCCTTACTCCGATTCTGTGCTGCGGCGAGACGCTGGAGCAGCGTGAGGCAGGCGTTACGCTTGACTGGATCCGTCTTCAGATCAAGTCCGATCTGCAGGGTGTAACGGCAGAGCAGGCTGCATCCATGGTGATCGCTTACGAGCCGATCTGGGCAATCGGAACCGGCAAGACCGCTACCTCCGATCAGGCAGAAGAGGTTTGCGCAGCAATCCGTGCAACGATCGCAGAGATTTATGACACTGACACTGCAGAGAAGATCCGCATCCAGTATGGCGGATCCATGAATGCCGGCAACTGCAAGGAGCTCCTTGCAAAGCCTGACATCGACGGCGGACTGATCGGCGGAGCAGCACTCAAGGCAGATTTCGGGCAGATCGTCAACTACAACAAGTGATGAAATTTCATATTGCCTGAAGTTAAATCAATCGCTGCATTATAAGAAGAGCACACCCACGGAAGTGGATGTGCTCTTTTACATGAAAATTATTTCGAATAGCACATGCAAATGTGTCTCTGGAAGGATTGTTTTCAGGAGACCAGTCTGCGAAGAATCGATATCCGGTTCATCAGAAGGCTTGCGGCGAATGAGAGGATCAGAAGGACCGCGAGAAGAATCGGGATTCCGACAAAGGGATTCGGGATCTGCACAAGAACTCCGGATTTCGTGATGAGATCCAGGACGAACGGGTGGAGAAGATAGACGCCGAATGACGCACGGGAGAATGCCGGAAGCAGCTGTCGGCCCTTTTTCTCTGAATTCTGCAGTAAAGAGGAATCCGTGGGATCAACGGAATTGATTGCCTGAGCGGACGGACAAGAAGACTTATTGGAGATAACAGAAGAGCCGGCCCAGCCATGTTTTCCGGCAGCCGATCTGTTCCGGCAGATGGTGAGGAAAATTGCGGCGGAAAGAAGGCATACCGCAAGAGAAAACGGAGAGGCAAATGAGGTGTCGGCCTGCGTCTGACCGGCGGACCGTGCGGAGGCCGTGCATACGGAAGGCAGGAGCGTCACAAGAGCGAGAATCCATAAGGCCGCAGGAAGAAACTTTTTTTCAATTTTTTTGACCAATCCTTCGGTCCGTGCTGTCACAGAGGAAGGAGAATCACTGCTTTGAACTTGTTCAGGCAGTGCATGAGAATGCTCCTGAATGGGGCGGGCCTGTTCTGGGGCAGAAGCGCCGCTCCGGCAGTGTTCATACAGCACATGTCCCAGCAGGAAGTAACCGAGATACCCAACGAAATAATTCAAATCAAAGAGATCCCGGAAATCCATCAGGAGATATTTGAACGGGA
>CALEFO010000164.1 GCA_937877165.1 uncultured Lachnospiraceae bacterium
GGCGGCACCAATTCGTGTTTGAATGCGATCGCATCGGCGATCACATTCAAACTTATACCTCGCTGAGGCAAAATCCGCGAAGGCGGTTTTGCCGAATGCGGCAGCCAGTGCATCAGTCCGCGCTGCGTTCGCCCTTCCACTTGTCCGGTGCATACTGCTGATACGTTTCCGCCACAACATCCTCCACTTTCTGATGCAGGACCTTGCGGTCCGCAATGGAAAGTTCCTTTGTCTCAATCGGCTTGCCGAAAATAATGGCAACCGGAGTCTTGCAAACCCTCAGCGGATGATCCTCCAGAACATTTCCAGTTCCAATGAATGTCACAGGGACAACCGGAGCCCCGGCGCGGATTGCAATCTTAAAGCTTCCGCCCTTGAACGGAAGGAGCGTTCCCTCCTCGTGACAGCGGGTTCCCTCCGGGAAAATCAGGACAGAGCTTCCCTTCTTCATTCCGTCTGCGGCATCCGCAACCATCTGTGCACCGGCCCGGATATCCTTTCGGTTCAGAAACAGGCAGTGGATCCGCTTCATCCAGAAGTGCAGCAACGGGATCTTACCGAGCTCTTCTTTCGCAATGATAATAAACGGTCTCGGAAGAAGCGATGCTACCATGATGATATCGAAAATAGAACGGTGATTGCCCGCGAACATCACGCCGCGATCCTTTGGAATGTTCTCCCTGCCGATCACCGTAACAGGGCAGCCCGTCATCGCAGTTACCATCCGCAGTCCCCAGCAGACAAAAGCATAATTAAACCGGTCCGCCGCCCCGGGAGAAATTTTCCCGACAATCCACATCACCGGCATCATCGGAAGAGAACAGAGAAAGAAAAATACAGCGGCCAGAATGGCCAGAATCGTGCGAAACGACATTGGAAAGCTCCTTACTTTTTTATTTCTTGTATCCGTGTATCAGTATACCATATGCTAAAATCAGTATTGGACTGATTTTCACACAGCTTCCATTGTGAAGAAGATCAGCAAAAGAATGCAGAGAAAGTAGAGAACACGATATGTTACTGATTGCAAACGGAACCATCATTGACCCAGGAACAGGATTCGAAGGAAAGGAAGATCTTCTCATTGGTGATGACGGTAAAATTGTCGGTCATGCCCCGTATGGAGAACTGACAGCAGACCGCATTCTCGACGCCTCCGGCTGCATCGTGGCGCCGGGTCTTGTAGATACGCATTCTCACTTCCGCGACCCCGGCTTCACCTACAAGGAGGACCTGCACACCGGATCCCTGGCAGCTGCCGCCGGAGGCTATACTACCGTGATCCTGATGGCCAACACAAAGCCTCCCGTGGATTCTGTAGAAACACTGACAGACATCCTCTCACGAGGGAAAAAAGAAGCGATTCACATCTACAGCGCCGCCAATGTCACCAGAGGCATGAGTGGCCGAAAGGTCAATGATCTGGAAGCTCTCGCGCATGCCGGAGCTTCTGTTTTTACTGATGACGGAAAACCCATTCTTGATGAAGCGGTCTTCCGCGCCGCTTTGGAAAAGGCAAATTCCCTCGGCATTCCCGTCAGCCTTCACGAGGAAGACCCTCAGTATATCCGTGAAAACGGAATCAACGCAGGCAGCAAGGCGGCTCTTTCTCTTCACATCACCGGATCGGACCGCATGGCAGAAATTTCCATGGTGGAACGCGACACACGCATTGCCGAGGAGCTCGGTGCCCGTCTGCTCATTCAGCACATCAGCACCAAGGAGGGCGTCGATCTGGTCCGCAGGGCACGAGCCCGGAATCCACGGATCCACGCGGAGGCAACGCCGCAGCATTTCTCTCTCACGGAGGATGCGGTGCTCACGACCGGAAGCCTTGCAAAAGTAAATCCTCCCCTGCGGACAGAGGAGGATCGTCTTGCCATTATTCACGGTCTGCAGGACGGAACCATTGATATCATCGCGACCGACCATGCCCCGCACAGTACCGAAGAAAAATCCGTAACGCCGCTCTGGAAGGCCCCCAGCGGAATGATCGGCCTGGAGACAGCGCTGTCGCTCTCCATTCAGAAGCTCGTGGAGCCCGGCTATCTTGCCATGATGGACATGCTGGCTCTTCTTACCTGCAATCCAGCAGATTATTATCGACTTCCTGCGGGGACTCTGGCCCCCGGAGCCTGCGCGGACATCGTAATCTTTGATCCGGCTGCCCGCCGTACGATTACAAAGGACTCCTTTCATTCCAAATCACACAATTCTCCATTCATCGGAGAAGAGCTTCCTGGCGCAGTGCGCTGTACCCTTGCTTCTGGCCGAATAATTTATCAGGATAACAGCTTTGGCGGCATATCAAAGAAATAAAATGCCTGACCGTCAGTTCTTTGCTGTTTCGTCAGGATTCGTTTCTCCACAGATGCATAGCTCCGACAAAATCACACGTTCCCCCGAAAGAGGCCAGCTGCGAATCAAAGCAGCGGCCTCTTCTTTGTCTGCCGTTTCATACAGGTGCTCCGGCTGATATCCCGCATCCAGAATTCCCGCGCGGATTCCATAGGGCACATCCTCTCCAACCAAAATGACCCTGCTGCAGATCTCCGCCGCCAGTTCCCCAACTCTTCGGTTAGCCGTCTCCTGAATCGCTCCGAGCCTTGTGAAGCCAGAGGTTACCAGAATCCGTTCCCCGCTAAAGCCCTCCAGGGTCCTCAGTGCTTCTTCTGCCTGATTCGGGTCCGTATTACCGCTGTCATCCAGAAGCATTGCATTCGGGATGGACACCAGCTGCATCAGATGCGGCAAAGGTGTGACCGCAGCCATCCTGTACCGGACTTCCTTCTCCGACATTCCAAGTGCACGTGCAGCCGAAATCGCTCCGATCAGAAGCCGGATCCTTTTTTCACCGACAAGAGCTGTCGTATACTCTTCTCCCTCTCTTCCGGAATCCGAGACACAGAACTTCGTCCCGATGCTGCTGACGGAAACAATGCGTCCGCGAATATCGCAGTTTTCTCCCAGCCCATAGGTCAGGACCTTATCCTTCTCCACGCACTGCAAAAGAGCCTCATCATCTCCGTTGACCATCCGAATTCCATGCGCACCGGAAGGATCTGTTTCTTCAGAAAGTGAACCTAAATCCACCGAGGTCTGAATCGCAATCTCCGGGTGAAGTGTCTGCACAATGGCCTCCAGCTCCTCCCTGCTGTCCGTCTCCATCGGACAGATCAGGACCTGCAGCCCCGGATCCTTCATCCCACGGATGATCCGCGCTGCTTCCAGCGCCGTGCGGATGGTTCCTTCTGCTGCCACGGTGCGGTAATGCCCTGAGAGAAGCAGGTAGAGAATTCTTCCCATCTCCTCCTCATCACCGTTCCCGGAAACCGAGATGATCTGAAGCCCCTTCCGGCGCTTCAAAAGATCTCCGGATTTCCGGATATATTTTATCCCGATCCGGTGCTCTGCCGGCGTTCCAATAGCTGCAAGAAACGGCGCCGCAAACGGCTGCAGGAGAAACGCTATGCCGCAGACAAGATGCATCACCCGGATCTGCGATTTCGGAATACCGAAACACCCGAGAAACAAAATCCCCCACAGCGCTCCCCACAAAAGAAACAATCCGAATAATTTTTTCCTGTTCCCTTTTGGCTCTTCCCCTTTCTTTCGTCCGAACAAAAGGCTGATGCCAAGAAGATACAGAAACATCATTGCCATTCCAAGCGTCCGATAGCCCATGAACAGAGCCGCCGCCGGGATGAGCATGAACAGCAGCGGAAGCCAGCGCAGATTCTCCCGCAGCAGAATCTGGAGGTATGTCTTCCTGCTCCAGCCCGCTTCCTGAAGGAGTCCCAGATAATATCGCATCGTAATGCACAGTGTGAGTGCGTACATCGCCATGAGCATATATTTTCCCACACTGTACATCAATCCCGTCATCTCCTTCTCTATTTCTTCAGGGATCTCCGGTTGTAGTTGATGAGGCACCCATCCAGAATGATCTTCCGCTCTTCTTCGGTGAGATCTCCCAGCGTCACAGTAAACGGCACAAGTGTCCCTTCTTTCACCACATATCCTTGAATCTTCTCTTTCCTGTTCGCAACGGCCTCACGGATCCTCGGGAAAAACAGGTAGTCCATCTTCTCAAACGGAAGATCGCCCGGCGCAATGACAAACGGAAGCATCCCCCAGTTGATCAGGTTGCTGCGGTAGCGCTTCGTTGCGTATTCGTTGGCAATGTTCGCCCAGCCGCCGAGAACCTTCTGACAGGAAGCAGCCTGCTCACGGGCAGATCCGTCTCCCGGCTTGACGGCGAAAATCGTCGAACCGATTCCGATATTGGCCTTGCTGACCTCCGGGAATTTCGTCCGGATGGCCATCATAATGTCATGGAACCCGGGCAGGGCCTTCCCAATGCAGGCTCCCACGACCTGCGCTCGCTCGCCTTCCCGCACGGCCTTGGCAAGCTCCACATAATCCGGTGCCTTCCGGGACAGTGTAAACTCCGCAAGCCCTTCCGGATTGGAGCGATAGGAAGATGTTTCACCGGACGGAATCAGCTCATCTGTTGTCGTAACCGGATCATGAATTTCCGCCACAACGCGGAGTGCCAGATTTTCCGGAAGGGGTTCCATCTTCGGCCAGTCGCGAATGTTCGGTCCCAGCTGCAGCTCCACATCCGGATCCGCCTGTCCCTTGGAATCAAAGACACGCTTCTCATAGATCTTCGAATCGAAGTGATACGAATACGTCGGGATATCCTTATCCATCTGTGTTGCCGGCGTAAGGAATCCCTGATGTGCCGCCGTCGCCGCAATGGAGCGCGCATCCATCAGTGCCACATACGAGATCTGTCCCTTCTGCGGCTTCGACCCCTCGCGGTTCGGGAAGTTTCTCGTCGAATGGCGGATGGAGAATGCGTTGTTGGCAGGCGTATCCCCTGCACCGAAGCAGGGGCCGCAGAACGCCGTCTTCAGAACTGCACCGGCATCCATAAGCTTTGCCGCCACGCCGTTGCGGATAAGCTCTGCATAAATCGGCTGTGATGCCGGATACACCGACAAGGAAAACTTGTCGTTGCCGATGTCCTCTCCGTCCAGAATGCCTGCTGCTTCGCAAATATTCTCAAAGCCGCCGCCTGCACAGCCCGCAATGATTCCCTGGTCCACACGCAGCTTCCCATTTACGATCTTATTGGAAAGGTCTGCCCGGACCTGCTCTCCGAAGGAAACCTTTGCACGTTCCTCCACGCCGTGAAGAATGTCCTTCAGGTTGTGGTTTACTTCCTCAATGGTATAGGCCATGGAAGGATGGAACGGCATTGCAATCATCGGCTCCACCGTGGAAAGATCTATGTCGATCACCCCATCGTAGTAGGCACCGCGCTCCGGCTCCAGCTTCCGGTATGCCTCTTCTCGCCCGTGAAGGGCAAGCCATTCCCTTGTCTTCTCATCTGTCTCCCAGATCGAAGAAAGACAGGTGGTCTCTGTCGTCATGACATCAATGCCGATCCGGTAATCCTCGGACAGGCGGTGAACACCCTCTCCGACGAATTCCAGAACCTTGTTCTTGACAAAGCCGCTCTCAAACACTGCCCCAATCAGCGCAATATTGACATCATGCGGACCAACACCCCGTTTCGGCTCTCCAGAAAGGTGAACCGCGATGACTTCGGGCCTTTTGATATCATAGGTCTGCCCCAGAAGCTGCTTCACCAGCTCCGGGCCTCCTTCTCCCATTGCCATCGTTCCGAGAGCTCCGTATCTCGTATGGGAATCCGAGCCAAGAATCATTCCGCCCGCGGATGCCATCATCTCCCTTGCGTACTGATGAATGACTGCAAGGTGCGGCGGAACATAGATCCCACCGTACTTCTGTGCAGCAGTCAGGCCGAACATATGGTCATCCTCATTGATCGTGCCGCCCACCGCGCACAGCGAATTGTGGCAGTTTGTCAGAACATAAGGAACCGGGAACTTCGTAAGTCCGGACGCTCTTGCCGTCTGAATGATCCCAACGTAGGTAATGTCATGGCTCGTCAGCTGATCGAAGCGAATATTCAGCTTCTTCCTGTCGCCGGACTGATTGTGCGACGAAAGGATGCTCCACGCCATGGTCTTGTCACGGCCTTCCTCCCTGCTCTCACGGATTCCTGCCGCCGCAAGCTTTCCTGCGGCATCTTCATCATCCATCACCCATGCCCCATCTCCGAGATAATAGGCCCCGCTCTTATGTACTGTAACCATTCTCTGTCTCCTTTTCCATGGTCAACCCCCGAAGGGGATCTGACCGACGATCTCGAGGATTTTCAATAAGAAAATTCGAAATGTCCAGAACCATTGCGTCAAAAACTGTATACAGGAACTCACAGGACAGAAAATCTCCGCCCTGTGAGTGTCAATATGCATTGTATACAATTATACTTTTTCGGTCAATCCCATGCCATGCCAGGCACTTCCCCATTTGTACGGAGGTTTCCGCGCACCACCGGCAAGACAGCAGAACTGCCCCTCTGGATATTACTTACGCTTTGCAGCAGAGGCCTTTGGGGAGACAGGCTGTGCCGCTGCGGTTTTTTTGACCTCCGGAGCGGGGATCTGCACCTTCTCCAGATGCCAGATATCACGAACATACTCCTCAATGGTGCGGTCTGAGGAGAACTTGCCGCTGCTTGCTGTATTGGTGATCGCCATCTCCGCCCATTTCTCCTTATCTTCATAGGCGGCCACGATGGCGCGCTGCGCTGCCGCATAGGACTCGAAATCCTTCAGGATAAAGTAGCGGTCCGCCGGGCATCCGGGCTGGCTTCTCAGCAGAGAATCATACAACGGGCGGAACAACTCCGGATTGTCCTGAGAGTACGTGCCGTTGACCAGCTGCACCAGAACCTCGCGGACATTCTGATCGTTGTTGAAGATCTCGTTCGGATCGTAGCCGCCGTTGTTCTCGTAGCCAATAACCTCCTGGGAGGACAGGCCGAAGATGAACATGTTCTCCTTACCCATCTCTTCCGCCATTTCCACATTGGCGCCGTCCATCGTTCCGATGGTCAGAGCCCCATTGAGCATCAGCTTCATGCAGCCCGTTCCGGAGGCCTCCTTGGAGGCCGTGGAAATCTGTTCAGAAATATCCGCCGCTGCGAAGATAATCTCCGCGTTGCTGACACGGTAATCCTCAATGAACACAACCTTCAGCTTGTCCTGAATGGAGGGATCATTGTTGATGACATCTGCAACATTGTTGATCAGCTTGATGGTCAGCTTCGCATTGCGGTATCCTGCTGCCGCCTTTGCTCCGAAAATGAAGGTGTGCTTCGGATAATCCATGTTCGGATCCTTCTTCAGCTGATTGTAAATGTACATAACATGCAGGATATTCAGGAGCTGTCTCTTGTACTCATGAAGCCGCTTTACCTGAACATCGAAGATGGAACGGGGATCCACTTCAATTCCGTTGTGCTCCAGAATGTAGTTCGCGAGACGGACCTTGTTCTGGTACTTGATCTGCATGAACTCGCGCTGCGCCTTCTCATCCTTTGCATAGGGCTTAAGCTCCGCAATATGGGAAAGATCCGTGATCCACTCGTCTCCGATGTGCTCCGTGATCCAGGATGCCAGAAGCGGGTTCGCATGAAGAAGGAACCTGCGCTGGGTAATGCCGTTCGTCTTGTTGTTGAACTTTTCCGGGAACATCTCGTAGAAATCGTGCAGGGACTCGTTCTTAAGGATTTCCGTATGAAGCGCCGCCACACCGTTTACCGAGAAGCCGGCAACGATTGCCATGTTCGCCATGCGGACCTGTCCGTCATAAATCACCGCCATTTTGGAAATCTTGTATCCGACGTCCACACCGGTGTTGTCATATTTTGCATGAATCTGGTTCTCAAAGCGGCGGTTGATCTCCTCCACAATCTGATAGATACGGGGAAGAAGGCGGGAGAACAGCTCGATCGGCCACTTCTCCAATGCCTCTGCCATGATGGTGTGGTTGGTGTACGCAGTGCATTTCTGCACAATTGCCCAGGCCTCATCCCACTCCAGATTGTATTCATCCAAAAGGATCCGCATCAGCTCCGGAACCGTCAGGGTCGGATGTGTGTCATTCATCTGGAATACGGCCTTCTTCGGAAGGTCGTGAATATCCTCATTTCTGGACATAAACTTCTTGATGGCCAGCTGGATGGATGCAGATACGAAGAAGTACTGCTGCTTCAGACGAAGCTCCTTGCCCTGCATATGATCATCGCAGGGGTACAGAACCTCACAGATGGTTCTTGCAAGATTTTCTTCCTCGACCGCCTTCTGATAATCACCCTTATCAAAGGAATCCAGATGGAAGCTGTTCACCGGCTCCGCATCCCAGATCCGGAGCGTATCCACGAATCCATTTCCATAGCCGACAACCGGCATGTCATAAGGAACCGCCTTCACTGCCGAATAGCCTTCCTGGCGGAACATGATGCGTCCGTTCTCTCCCGGATAGGAGGTCACATAGCCTCCGAAGTGAACTTCCTGGGTATATTCCGGACGGCGCAGCTCAAACGGGTTTCCGTTCTCCAGCCAGTTGTCCGGTGCCTCGATCTGATAGCCATCCACAATCTTCTGCTTGAACATGCCGTAACGGTAACGGATGCCGCAGCCGTATGCCGGATAATTCAGAGTTGCAAGGGAATCCAGGAAGCAGGCAGCCAATCTTCCGAGACCGCCGTTTCCAAGAGCCGGATCCGGCTCCTGATCCTCAATTGTATTGATGTCGAAGCCAAGCTCCTTCAGGGCCTCTGCAACCGGCTCATAAGCCTGCAGATTGATCAGATTATTTCCAAAGGCTCTGCCCATCAGGAATTCCATGGAAAGATAGTACAGCGTCTTCGGGTTCTTCTCGTCGAATTCCTTCTGCGTCCGCATCCAGTCATCCACGATCTGGTCCTTCAGCGCATAAGCTGCTGCCTGGAAAACCTGTTCCTTCGTGGCCTCGTCCATCTCACGTCGATACATGGTACGAACGTTGTACTCCACACTTCTCTTGAACAGCTCCTTGTCAAAACTGATCTGCTTCTTCTTAATCATTCTTATACCTCCCTGAGGCAAAATCCGCAAAGGCGGTTTTGCCGAATGCGCCTCTTTGTCTTGCTTCTGAAAATACCGGTTTCCAGTTCCCCAAGATGTCTGTCTTAACTGTCGGACAGATGCCCTGTCATGCCCAAGCACCTGCAAATATGAAGAAGTGAACCGCTTTCCGGCGGTTCACCTCATTCTGCTTCTTACTGCTTCTCTACGCCGATGGTAAGCTTCTCTCCGTTGATGTCCCACTCCTTCTCATTGGCGAGCTTTACATCCTTCTGAATCTCATCTGCCAGAACCTTTGTGCAGATGGATGCGGCATTTCTGGAAGCGATTTCGTACAGCTTGTCGTTCCCGGAAAGCGCCAGATGAATGTGATCCATCACCTCAAAGCCGGAATCCTTGCGCATCGTCTGAATTTTGGAAATGATCTCGTAGACGTAGCCTTCCTCAATCAGCTCCTCCGTCAGGTTAGTATCGATGACAACGGTCATTCCGCCGTCCTCCTGCGATACATAGCCGGGCTTCTGCGTCATTTCAATCAGGAGGTCATCCTTCGAAAGCTCTACTTCCGTTCCATCCACTTCGAACTTCAGATTCTCTCCTGCATTCAGCTGATCCATCGCCTGATTGCCGTCCAGTTCAGAGAGCACCTTGCGAATTCCACCGAGATGCTTCCCGTATTTCGGTCCAACCGTACGGAGCTGCGGCTTGAATGTGTAGGTCGTATAAGCCCGCACGTCATCTGTAAACGCAACGTTCTTCACGTTCAGCTCATCCTCAATGATCTCCTTGTAGAAATCATCGAGACGCGTGTCCGCCTTAATGTACATCTGTGCCAGTGGCTGACGGTTCTTGCGGTTCGAAGCATTGCGGCATGCACGGCCCATAACGACGATCTTCAGGACCTCGTCCATGTCATTTTCCAGCTTCGCATCGATTCTTGCGGCATCCGCCTCCGGGAACCGGCAAAGATGAATGGATTCCGGCGCATTCTTGTCCACGCTCCGGACGATATTCTGATAAATTTCCTCTGTCATGAAGGGAATCATCGGCGCTGCGCACAGGCAGACATTCTTCAGTGCCGTATACAGCGTCATGTAGGCATTGATTTTGTCCTGCTCCATCCCCTTCGCCCAGAAGCGCTCTCTGCCGCGGCGGACATACCAGTTGGACATATCATCCACGAACTCCTCCAGAACAGCTGCTGCTTCCGGAAGCTTGTATGCCGCCATGTTGGCATCCGTCTTCTCGATCATGGAATTCATCTTCGACAAAAGCCACTTGTCCATGACAGACAGTTTGTCATAGTCCAGTGTGTACTTTGTTGGATCAAACTGATCGATCTCCGCATACAGTACATAGAACGCATAGGTATTCCAAAGGGTTCCGAGGAACTTGCTCTGTCCTTCCTTGACGGCCTTTCCGGAAAAACGCTTGGGCAGCCACGGTGCACTTGCCGTATAGAAATACCAGCGGATTGCATCCGCGCCATAGGTCTCCAGCGCATTCATCGGATCCACGGCATTGCCCTTGGACTTCGACATTTTGTTGCCGTCCTCATCCAGAACAAGGCCCATGACGATGACGTTCTTGAAGGCCGGACGGTTGAACAAAAGGGTTGCCTCCGCATGCAAAGAATAGAACCAGCCTCTCGTCTGATCAACCGCTTCCGAAATAAAGGATGCAGGGAACTGCTTCTCGAACAGCTCCTTGTTCTCAAAAGGATAGTGCAGCTCTGCGTACGGGCAGGCACCGGAATCAAACCAGCAGTCAATGACTTCCGGTACACGTCTCATCTCTGCGCCGCAGTCCGGGCACTTGATGGTGTACTGATCCACGTACGGACGGTGCAGCTCCGTGTGCTCCGCCTCCGGATTGCCGGAGAGCTCTGCCAGTTCCTTGCGGGATCCAATGCTGATCTGCTTGCCGCAGTCCGGGCACTCCCAGATGTTCAGAGGAGTTCCCCAGTAGCGGTTTCTGGAAATTGCCCAGTCCTGGATGTTCTCCAGCCAGTTGCCAAAGCGGCCCTCTCCCATGGTCGGAGGAACCCAGTTGATCTCCTTGTTGTTGCGGACAAGATCGTCACGGACTTCGGTCATCTTGATGAACCAGGACTCACGTGCGTAATAGATCAGAGGAGTTCCGCATCTCCAGCAGTGCGGATAGTCGTGTTCCACCTTCGGAGCAGCAAACAGAATGCCTCTTTCATCGAGGTCCTTCAGAACCTCGGGATCGCAGCTGACCGCTCCTTCCTTGATTTCTGCCTCTGTAGGCTTGCAGCGCATGCCGGCGAACTTCCCGGTCTCCGGTTTCATACGGCCGTGGTCATCCACCATCTGCACAAACGGTGCATTGTACTTGCGGCCGACTCTGGCATCATCTTCACCAAAGGCAGGTGCAATGTGGACAATGCCGGTACCGTCTGTCATGGTGACATAATCATCACAGTAAACAAAGAACGCCTTCTTATGCTGACGGTCCACGCAGTCCTTCGCACACTGATACAGCGGCTCGTATTCCTTGTACTCAAGATCGCTTCCCTTATAGGTTTCCAGGACCTCATAGGCAGGCTTTCCTTCCTCAGCAAGGCTCCCGAGGACCTGATCCGCCAGTGCCTCGGCAATGTAATAGGTATAGCCATCCGTGGCCTTTACCTTGATGTAGGTATCTTCCGGATTCACGCAGAGCGCGATATTCGACGGAAGTGTCCAGGGCGTTGTCGTCCATGCAAGGAAATACGCATCCTCGCCGACTGCCTTGAAGCGTACGATCGCCGTGCGGTCCTTCAGGGTCTTCTAGCCCTGCGCCACCTCATGAGAAGAAAGCGGTGTTCCGCAGCTCGGGCAATAGGGAACGACCTTGAAGCCTTTGTAGAGCAGGCCCTTGTTCCAGATCTGCTGCAGGGCCCACCACTCAGACTCAATGTAGTCATCATAATAGGTAACATAGGGATGATCCATATCTGCCCAGAAGCCGACCTGGCGGGAAAACTTCTCCCACATTCCCTTGTACTTCCACACCGACTCCTTGCACTTCTTGATGAAGGGCTCGATGCCGTACTCTTCGATCTGATCCTTGCCTTCGATTCCGATTTCCTTCTCGACTTCCAGCTCGACCGGAAGACCATGTGTATCCCATCCTGCCTTTCTCGGAACCTGCTCTCCCTTCATGGTATGGTAGCGGGGAATCATATCCTTAATGACACGGGTCTCCACATGTCCGATGTGCGGCTTGCCGTTTGCAGTCGGCGGGCCGTCATAGAACATATAAATTGGATGTCCCTCGTTCTCGCGAACACTCTTGTTGAAGATGTCATTGTCCTCCCAGAACTTCGCCGTGTTCTGCTCACGCTGCACGAAATTCAGATCGGGGTTTACCTTGTCATACATAAAAACCTCCTTCGCAGGCCTTTCTCGTCAGTCTGCGGAATCACAAATTGTGCCGGTACCCGACAGCAGCTTAAATCCATCCGGTCCCGGTCAAAAACTTTATACAAGCCTTAAAATTATACGGCTCTGCCAAAAACAGTGTCAAGCAAGGGACCTGACGAGGAAATTTACGAAAATCTCCATTTTTTGCACTTTTTCACCACTTTTAAAGGGAATGGTGTATCATCAGACTGTTTGAAGCCGCCGCTTTCTTTATATTTTTCCAGAACGCGGCAGAATCGCCGGGAATTCCGGCAATACAGCATCCGGTTCCTTACACTGATTTCGAGCAGATTTTTTCTTCTCTTTTCAGCCGTCCCGGATCCATAACGAAAGGATAATCATGGACAGACAGAATCTGACACTCCTGACTGATTTCTACGAGCTCACCATGATGCAGGGCTATTTCAAGCATCGCGATGAGAATAAAACCGTCATTTTTGATGCGTTTTTCCGCAATAACCCATTCGGCGGCGGATATTCCATCATGTGCGGCGTAGAGCAGCTGGTCCGCTACATTGAGGACCTGCATTTTTCCTCACAGGACATCGAATATCTGCGCAGTACCGGAATTTTTGACGCGGATTTTCTGGATTACCTTGCGGACTTCCATTTTCACGGGGACATTTACTGCATCCCTGAAGGATCTCTGATTTTCCCGAGAGAGCCTATTGTCAAGGTCGTTGCTCCCATCATGGAGGCGCAGCTCGTCGAGACCGCCATTCTGTGCATCATCAATCATCAGAGCCTGATCGCGACCAAATCCGCCCGGATCTGCTACGCAGCCAAGGGCGCTCCCATCATGGAATTCGGTCTTCGCC
The DNA here is from genome assembly GCA_937877165.1 of uncultured Lachnospiraceae bacterium. Taxonomy (GTDB): domain Bacteria; phylum Bacillota; class Clostridia; order Lachnospirales; family Lachnospiraceae; genus CAG-791. Next base: position 13,258 of record CALEFO010000164.1, read on the forward strand.
GCGCACAGGGGCCGGATGCCGGAACGTACGGAGCAAGAGCTGCCGTGATCGCGGGCTGCGCCGGAACCTCCAATGTACTGTGCGGTGAGTTGTTCAATGTTCCGGTTCTCGGCACACATGCGCACAGCTGGATCATGAGCTTTGAGAGCGAGTTCGAGGCCTTCAAGACCTACGCGGAGCTCTACCCGTCTGCCTGCACGCTCCTTGTCGATACCTACGACACCTTGGGAAGCGGCATTCCGAACGCCATCCGGACCTTTGATTATATGAAGGAGAAGGGCCTTCCTCTTGATCACATCGGCATCCGCCTGGATTCCGGTGACCTGGCTTATCTGACCAAGAAGGCACGGAAAATGCTGGACAAGGCAGGCTATCCGCAGGCGAAGATCTGCTGCTCCAATGACCTTGATGAGCACCTCATCAACTCCCTGTATCAGCAGGGAGCCTGCATCGACTCCTTCGGCGTCGGCACGCACCTCATCACCGCAAAGGACAATCCGAGCTTCGGCGGCGTTTACAAGCTTGCCGCCGTACAAAGAGAAGACGGCTCCTTCGAGCCGAAGATCAAGCTCTCGGAGAACACCGAGAAGATCACCAACCCCGGCAACAAGAAGATTTACCGTGTTTATGAGAAGGACAGCCACAAGATCAAGGCCGATCTCATCTGCTTCGCCGATGAAACCTACCGTGAGGATGAACCGCTTCTTCTCTTCGATCCCGTGGAACCCTGGAAGAAGACCACGCTCCACCCCGGTGAGTTCACGCTCCGTGAGATGCTGGTTCCGCTGTTCCAGGACGGAAAATGTGTCTATGATCCCGTCCTACAATGGAAATCCGCGATTACTGCCTGAAGGAGCAGAATACGCTCTGGGAGGAATCCAGACGTCTGGACAATCCTCATCAGGTCTACGTGGATCTGTCCCAGAAGCTCTATGACACCAAGCTTTCTCTTCTGGATCACGGCGGACAGATGTAACACATTAGGACAACATAGCAGCCCCAGTGTGATGAATGTTTCATCACGCCGGGGCCATTTTTCGGCTTATAAGACTTTACCTTCCAAATAACATTCATAAATATAGTCGCGGGATTGATAGTAGAAGTCCGTGTTGTAATTCGAAATGGCAGCATCCATCCAAGAGAGATAGACTTCCACCAGAGCATCAATCACTTTCTTCTCTTTGCCCTGGCAGATATCTTCAATTAACCTTTCATATACTGCTCCGATTGTCCAATAATCCGGAATCCGATATCGGCAAGCGGCCACATTATCATAATTTCCCTGCTGGATTTCACAGCGCGCAATAAATTCGTCCGCTGTCTTTTGAATTGGTTCACAGTGAAAAACATCTGCATGGCTGTACAGCCTGTCAATAGTGGTCCTTCCCAGCATCGTCACTACTTCGGAACGTTTTCTTTTTTGCATTCTGCCAATCAATTCAATCAGGCTGCACACATAAAACAAGCCACTGTCATTTTTCATCACGCACCTCCCGTGATGTAACAAACTTCAATGTGGTCAAAGCTCTCGCTGTATGAAAGCTGATCTGATGCGTTGGCTTCTTGAATTTAGCAAGCTCCCAAAAGGCCTCTCTGCTTATTTTTCCATCCATGTAATCCTGCACATAATTAAAAATTGTATCATTTGCCATTGGCCCCTCTACTATATCATAGTCATGAGAATGTCCAAGCCTGCAGGATGTGATAAAATCAAGCCACTCTTCTGTCATCTCAGGGAACTTTAGTACACGCAGACTATCATTCGGCTCATATTGATATTCATTCAGGATTCCAACACCATCAAATCTGGTTGCCCACCGAATGGCCTGCTCCGGGAGGAGTGTGCAATAAAATCCGAAATAGAAATCCTTATTATACCGTGCTATTCGGATCTCTGGTGCCGTGACAATATTTTTACTTCCATGATATAAAGTCAGCATGTCAATATTCTCCCATTCCCTATAAAACTCTCACACTTCTATCGGTTTCCTGCCTTAATACTTTCCTAATATTGTATTTTGATCTATTTGATTCACGAATTAGTATGACACTTCCATAAAAAGAATAAAAGAAGAAGCACGTCGCAGCTGTATCATCAACAGTCTCGGCGTGCTTATCCTCTGCAGCACTCATCTTTGAATGAGTCTGCTGCTTTTATTTCTTTTTTGCCTTCTTCTCGTCCTTTTTGGACGCTTTCTTTTCCTTTGCCTTCTTTTTGAACTTCTCGGAAGGTGTCAGCACCGGGCCGGCAATCTCTTTCTGCTCTCCGGAATTCTCCGCGGGAGCCTCCTCCGGCTCAGGAGCTGACGTCTCCTCCAGCCCCGGAAGGCGGTACTTCGCCTCGAACAGCGAGACGTTCGTGCGAAAATCCTGTCTTGCGTTGTGTTCCAGATGCTCCAGATACTCATGCGTATCGAAAC
>CALEFO010000165.1 GCA_937877165.1 uncultured Lachnospiraceae bacterium
TTTCTCTGACCCCGGACTTTATATTCCGGAAATGCTGCTCGGTATTTTCGGAATCCTGACAATCGCGCGCTTTTTGTCCCAGGTACCGAAGGTGAGCCGGGGAATCTGCTATCTCGGCCGCAGGACGCTGGCCGTGCTGGTGATGCATAAATTTCCGGTCATGGCGATGAAGCTTCTTCTTCACGGACAAAAGGAGAGCATTGCAGCAGATCTTCTGATGGCAGCCATGACAGTTTTTCTCTGTCTTGTGGCGGAGAGGGCGATCGGCAGCGTTTTCCCAGCTGCGTTTGGAAATTCGGGAAGAAGAAAGCAGATGGTCAGTGAATTGTAGATAGAGCAGAAAATGTCTGCGGGAACCAGGCAGTGGTTTTGCGTCAGTGAGGTATGGAAAGCAATGACAGGCATAGAAGAGACAAAAGATCAGAAAGAAAGAAGGATCCACGCCGTTATTTTTGATATGGATGGGACTCTTTTTGACACGGAAGTGATTTATGGAAGAGCATGGATCAAGGCTGGACTTACGAAGGAGCAGTATTACCAGCTGATTGGGCGCAGTCGCGTGAACATCGATGAACTGATCACCGGCTGGGGCTATGATCTTGAAAAGGTGCGCGCGGTGCGGAGTAAGGAGGTGGAGAAGCAGCTGCAGGAGCACGGCGTTCCGCTGAAGCCGGGCGCGAGAGAGTCTCTCCTGTGGCTGAAGGAGAACGGAATTCCGGCTGCGATTGCAACGTCCAGCGCAAAAGAGGTTGCAGAAAGATATCTGCAGATGACGGGGCTGGGGGAATTTTTCACGGAGGTGATCAGCGGAAATGCACTGGAACGCGGCAAGCCGTTCCCGGATATTTTCCTGGAAGCGGCAAAGCTTCTTCACAGAACCCCGGCGGAATGCCTCGTCGTGGAGGATAGCTTCAACGGCGTGCGCGCGGGCAAAAACGCACAGATGCGGACCGTGATGGTTCCGGACCTTATTGCACCGGATGAGGAAATTCGGGGACTTGCAGATGCAGTGCTGAACAGCCTGGAGGAGCTTCCTGCATGGATTCGTGAAAAAAATCACGAAATGTGATATATTCTATGAGCGGCCAGCGCCTATAATTTCTGTAACTGCAGTGAAGATCTTTCTCATGAGGAAAGTTTGCAGAGATTACAGAAGAAGATTCGAAGAACAATCGATCAGGCTGGAGGGGAGTCCGACCTGATCGTCTTGTTTATACCGGAATTCCGGTATGGAGTTGGGTAAGGTTTGAAAGCGACATCGATATGTCCCTTACAAACTGCAGCAACGGTGCATGCGCACCGGCTGCCGCATTCGGCGAAATCGTCTTCGCGAATTTCGCCTCAGCGGGGTAGAATCATGATCGAACAGATGGATATTTTGACAGTCAGAATGCTTGGAGGCTTCTCCTTGTCCTATCGGGGCGAGGAGATTGTCTTGGGACGCAATACCACGGCAAAATTCGTACAGCTCCTGCAGCTGATCTGGCTGCGCGGGGACCGTGGAATTTCCAAGCAGCAGATTGTGCATTGCCTGTATGAGGGGGATGAGCTTTCAAACCCCAACAACAGCTTCAACAATTTGATTTTTCAGATGCGCAAGCAGATGGTCGCAGCCGGTCTTCCACGGATGGATTATGTCGTCAAAATGGGAAAGGTCTATATTCCGGATCCGAACGTACGTGTTCATGCGGATGTGCAGGAATTTCACGATGCCATCAGCAAGGCCCGGGAGAGTGATGACAACACGGTGAAAACGCAGGCGTACCGGACTGCGTTTGAGTGCTATCGCGGGGTTCTCCTTCCGGAGGCAGAGAACAGAACCTGGGTGGTGACCGAATCGGTAAGGCTTCGGGAGGAATTTGCGGAAGCTGTGCGGTTTCTTGGAAATCTTTCAAAGGAGCAGAAGGATTTCGATGAAATGTACGCCATCTATGAAAAGGCGGCCCGAATCTATCCAGACAATGACTGGCAGGCGGATCAGATTGAGGCACTGATTTTCAAGGAAGATTATAAGGAAGCATTCCGTCTGTACGACAAGACGGTACATCGTTATTCGGAAGAAATGGGACTTCCGCCGTCAGAGAAGATGCTGGAGAATTACCGCAGGATGTCCCAGAAGATCACATCACCGATGGGACGGATTCAGGAAATTCAGTCATCGCTTCAGGAGGATCCGGAGAGCGGTGCGTATTACTGCAGTTATCCGGGCTTTATCGATGCGTATCATATTCTGGAGCGCAACATGGAGCGGACAGGGTATTCTGTTTTCCTTCTTCTGTGTACACTGGTGGATTATGCCGGTAAGCCGATTTCAAACCGGGAGAAGCTGGATGCCCGGTCGGAAACGCTGAAGCAGTGCATCGGCCGCAGTCTTCGGCGTGGCGATATTTTTACGAAATACAGTGCGTCACAGTATCTGGTTCTTCTTGTAGGCAGCAGCCGGGAAGGGTGCGAAGTGGTCTCACACAGAATCAGTGCCAGCCTGAAGGAACGGGAGGGATCGCGGGCGGATGTTCGCTACAGCAATGTCTCACTGGCGGATTTGTCCCGCATGACCCCACTGAACTGAGGAAAATGATCGAAGTCTGACAGTGACATCGATAGATCTCTTTCAAACAGCAGCATCGGTGCAGATGCACCGGCTGTCGCATTCGGCAAAATCGCCTCCGCGGATTTTGCCTCAGCGAGGTAAAAATGACAGAGAAAAATGTGAAACGCCTGTATGCGCCGAATCTGATCTCGATCTGTATCAATCGGAAAAACGGCGTGGATTATGAGGGAGAAATCTGGGAAGAGTACGATACGGAGCCGAAGCATTTTACCAGTATGCTGGAAGCGGTCCGTCACATTGATGATTTTCTGGACGAACTCAATTTTCCACAAAGAGCAATGGTCCCACGCAGCTTCACCAAGGCATCGACCGTAGAAACGCAGAGGGGCAGACACAGGGAAAGAGTAAAGAAAATGGACAATCTGGAAGCAAAGAATGGTGAAGAAGGAACGTTTATTGTTCAGATCAAATATCGGCAGAATGCGACCTGGCAGGGACAGGTTGTCTGGGCGGAACAGAACCGGAAGGAATATTTCCGGAGCGCACTGGAGCTTCTGCGGCTGATTGACGGCGCGATGAGCGAAGGAATGGACGGCTTTACGGGAGACAAGCCGGATCTGACGGAAGGAAGGGACGACGCAGCAGGACAGGCGGCCGCTTCGAAGGAAGGAGACAGGGCGTGAGCAGATGGATCCTTGCTTCGGCGTCGCCCAGGAGAAAAGAGCTGCTTCGTCAGATGGGACTGATATTTGAGGTAATTCCGGCAAGAGAAGAAGAAAAGAGCGCTTCCCAAAATCCGGAAGCTTATGTGACGGAGCTTGCAAGACACAAGGCAGAGGAGGTTTTCGGCAGGGTTCTTCCGGACGGGAAACCGGTCATTGTGATTGGATCGGATACGATTGTCGTTCTGGGAGAGAGGATTCTCGGAAAGCCGGGAGACCGCGAAGAAGCATTTGAGATGATTCAGTCCCTGCAGGGAAGAAGTCATCAGGTGATGACGGCGGTTGCCCTCTGCTGGACCGATGAGGAAGGGAAGACACACCGGGATTCCTTCTGCAGCATCACGGAGGTTTCCGTGAATGCCATGAGCGAAGAGGAAATCCGAAACTATCTTGCCACCGGAGAAGCGGATGACAAGGCCGGTGCCTATGGAATCCAGGGGACATTCGGCATGTACGTTGCGGGAATCCGGGGGAGCTACCACGGTGTGGTGGGACTGCCGACGGCTGCGCTGTACCAGAGGCTTAAGGAAAACAGCCTCTGGCCTTAAGCAATCTGACATCAGGTCTTCTGCCAGCGTCCGGCTGCTCCACAGGGCAGAACCAGATTCGAATCCGTGACGGGAAGTCCGACCTCATCGGCTGTGACGCGCCCGCCGAATCTGGTCTGGAAGACGGTGCTGAGCATGTAGGAGAGGACGGCAGGCTGGAGTCCTGTCGTGTAGGAATTCAGGAGTACGAACAGCGGATCCTCTGACAGAACCTGCGAACACAGAAGAAGAAAATCATAGATATTGTCTTCCATTTTCCAGATTTCTCCCTTGGGTCCTCTTCCATAGGAGGGTGGATCCATGATGATGGCATCGTACTGATTGCCGCGGCGGATCTCACGTTCCACAAACCTGGCACAGTCATCGACAAGCCAGCGGATGGGAGCATCCTCCAGAGCGGAAATGGACGCGTTCTCCCTGGCCCAGGTAACCATTCCCTTGGAGGCATCCACATGCGTTACGGAAGCTCCTGCAGCGGCTGCGGCCAGGGTAGCACCGCCGGTATAGGCGAAGAGATTCAGTACCTTCACGCTTCTTCCTTCCGCGGCGGCCTTTTGCAGGATCGGGGTAAACCAATCCCAGTTTACTGCCTGCTCCGGGAAAAGCCCGGTATGCTTGAAGCTGAACGGCTTCAGCATGAAATGCCGCTCTTTTCCGGTGCCGGAGTAGGAGATCATCCATTCCTTGGGCAGGGAGAAAAACTCCCAGCTGCCACCGCCGCTCTTACTGCGGTGATAGTGTGCGTTTGGCTTATTCCAGTCGCGCCCCTTTTCTGTATTCCAGATCACCTGCGGATCCGGACGAATGAGACGGTATTTGCCCCAACGTTCCAGCTTTTCTCCGCAGGAGGTATCAATCACTTCATAATCTTTCCAATTCTCGGCAACCCACATAAGTGTTATTTTCCTTCTATATATTATTGATTTGATCCGCTGCCTGCAGAGCAGAACGGAGCTCCCTGCGGAATCCCAGATAGTGTATCACATTTTTCTGAGGTTTTAAAATGCTCAGGCATCTGACACTTTATTGCGCTACCATATTGACGCGATGGAGAGAAACAGATAAAATGAGAGAAATGTTTTTCTGTATACAACCTTAAGAAAAGAGAGGGAAGAAGCAATGACCGGAGCACAGATTACAATGCTGGCGGCGATGGCGGCCTACCTGTTTTTAATGGTGGGTGTCGGCATCAAGCTGTCCGAGAAGAATGAAACAATGGGAGACTTTTACCTGGGAGGAAGGCAGCTTGGTCCGCTTGTCACGGCGATGAGCGCTGAGGCCTCAGATATGTCAAGCTATCTTCTGATGGGGCTGCCGGGACTTGCCTATCTCTCCGGTGCGGCAGATGTCGGCTGGACCGTCATCGGACTGGCTGCCGGAACCTACATCAACTGGCTGGTCGTCGCAAGACGGCTGCGGCGCTACACGGAGCATACGAATTCCATTACGCTCCCGGAGTTCTTCTCGAACCGCTGGGGGGACAAGCGGAATATCCTGACCCTGATCGCAGCGGTCTGGATCATCGTATTCTTCGTTCCGTATACAGCATCGGGCTTTGCGGCCTGCGGCAAGCTGTTCCGCTCACTTTTTGGAATGGATTACCATGCGGCAATGATCATCAGCGCGATTGTTATTATTTTCTATACGGCAATGGGCGGGTTCCTTGCGGCATCCACGACGGATTTCATTCAGAGCATCATCATGACGCTCGCGCTGGCGGCGATTCTGGTATTCGGATTCACACAGGCAGGAGGTGTTGCAGCAGTCTTTGACAACGCAAGAGCACTTCCTGGATACCTTTCCTTTACGCAGACCTATGATCCGGTGGCTGGAACGGCGAAGCCATACTCGTTCCTGACGATCTGCTCGACTCTGGCATGGGGCCTTGGGTATTTCGGAATGCCGCATATCCTGCTGCGCTTTATGGCGATTGAAGATGACAGCAAGCTGAAGCTCTCCCGGAGGGTGGCTTCCGTCTGGGTTGTGATCTCTATGGCGGTTGCGGTACTGATCGGCATGGTTGGCCTCGGCATTACCAAGGAAGGCAAAATTCCGGTATTGGAGGGATCTGCCTCGGAGACGATCATCGTGCAGATTGCCAATCTCCTCTCCACGCACGGAATTGCGGCGGCACTCCTTGCGGGAATCGTACTTTCCGGAATTCTTGCGAGCACAATGTCCACGGCGGATTCCCAGCTTCTTGCCGCTTCCTCCTCTGTGAGCAATGACATTCTGGTGAAGTTCTTCCATGTAAAAATCAAGAAGGAACAGGCGCTTCTTCTCTCCAGACTCAGTCTGATCGCCATCGCCGTGATCGGTATTTTCCTAGCCTGGGATCCGGACAGCTCCGTGTTCGGAATTGTCAGCTTCGCCTGGGCAGGCTTCGGAGCTTCCTTCGGCCCGGTTGTTCTTCTCGCACTGTTCTGGAAGCGTTCGAACCGGTTCGGCGCAATTGCCGGAATGCTGACGGGAGGGACGATGGTCTTTATATGGAAGTTCGCCATTCGTCCGCTGGGCGGCGTTCTTGGAATCTATGAGCTGCTCCCAGCATTTGCTGCAGCCATGCTTGTCAACATGGTCGTCTCGCTCCTGACCCCGGCACCGGGAGAGGATATTGTGAAGTGCTACGAGGAAGTCGGGAAGATGGACTGAGCGGCTTTGGCTTCTGCCGGCCGGGCTTTGACATAGAAATGGACGCTGACGAGGGCAGCAGGGGAGAAAACCTGCTGCTCTTGTCTTGTTTTGGACCTCCGGTTTTCATACGGAAAGGATGCAAAAAAGGCACTTCGGAAACGCCAGAGAGGAGAATGTCGAGGATGCACGAAATTGCAGCAAAAATTTTGTGAAAAAAGCAGAAAATAGGACTTGCAATACAAAAAACCTTCGTGTACAATAAAACACGCTGTGACATGATAGCGA
>CALEFO010000166.1 GCA_937877165.1 uncultured Lachnospiraceae bacterium
GCCAGCCGCCTGCCGTAATGCAGAATCAGAGAGAGGAAAAGCGCCAGCATGGAAATGGCAAAGGCCGTATTGCTGCGCGTCAGCCCGTACAAAAGAACGTTTCCCACGCCGAGAAGCAGATACAGATACAGCTTCATTCTCTTCTCGAACAGATACAGTCCGAAAATCAGGAGCATGGCGGCCATGCAGTGCAGAGAATTGGGATGGCCAAGACCCAGATCCCATCTTGTCTCCACGCCGTGTCCGTAATCATAGGTCTGGTAAAGGTGTCCCTGAATTCCTGCAAATGCCAATCCCACCAGCGCCGCACACCCGGCAACCGTTGAGAAAAAGGTCAGCTTCATCGCCTTCGGCACCGAAATGGTCCCGGCTGCCCGGAGGAACACCAGTACTCTCAAAAGATCGTTTCTTCCGCCAAAGCGCCAGGACAGCACGCCGATGACAACCGCTGCCGCAAAGGCCGCGTTCTCCTTCCAGGAGCATCGTCTTACCGTAAAGACGCAGCGCAGGGCAAAAAGGACAAACGTCATCCGGTACAGCTGCCCTTCATACGGATCCGTCCAGCTGCTCTTGTCCCAGATGACAATCAGGATCTCCGTAAGGAGGCCGAGATAGAAGAGGCCTGCAGTGATCCGGTCGGTCAATTTTTCAAATTTTATCCATTGCTCAGGCAAAATCCGCGAAGGCGTTTTTGCCGAATGTGGCAGCAGCGACGCTGCCGTTTGAGCGCGGCCTGTCGATGTCACCTTCAGACTTTTTTCATTCCCCGGGGTCTGCAGGTTTTCACTGCCCGGCTGCTTTGTTTTCTTGTCCATGGATTTTTCCGTTTTCGTCTCTATCCGCGGTTCTTCCAGCTCACAATCGTTTTCTCATACAGATCCGAGAGCAGGAAATACCGCCGCGGGGAATCCGCATAGAGCTTCAGCCTCTCCCGGTCTCCGCGCCTTCCATAGGAATGATTTCCCGCCAGCTCCAGAATCCGGTCCCGGTGCGCAGAAAGCCTCTCCTGCAGCTCCTTCGCCTCTTCACCGGTCTCACTGCATTTCCGGTAGTCCTCGACATAGAAGAGGAGCCTTCGGTAAAACCAGTACTCGGACTCTTCCGCCAGGTCCTCCAGGCCGCTGTTCTTCAGCATTTCCAGATGGGTTCTCCAGGCCGGAATCTCCTGTGTCAGCGTGCGTCTCGCCCGCCCGCTGTTCATAATGCTCTCTCCCCGGTCCTGCACATAGTCGTACAGGGCAGCAGGAAGATACAGGACCTTCCTCGAAAGGCACAGGGCCTTCGTCGTGAACGGGATATCCTCCGCACTGGTTCCCTCCGGAAACCGGTTGTTCCGAAGAAGCCTTCTGTGGAACAGCTTGCTCCAGACCGCCGCATGGAGGACAATCCTGCCGTCCGTCCCTTCCGCTGCCGAACGGATGAAGCACCGGATGGCATCCCTTTGCTGCAATAATACACTGGCCTTAAGGACAGGGTCAAATGACGCCACCGGGTCCTTCCGGCAGGCCGTTTCGGAAGAATTCTCCGGTCTCCCCGGCAGAAACATCCGGTCTGTCTCCCCGGATTCCACGCTCCCCGGATTCAGACCCTCCGCCGCGGTTTCGCGGTAATTCACCACTGCCATGTCGGCTCCGGAAGCGAGAATTCCGCGCATCATGGCCTCATACATCTCCGGATGCGCCCGGTCATCGCCGTCCACAAAGCCGATGTATTCCCCTCTTGCGTTTGCGATCCCCTCATTCCGTGCCGCAGAGACACCTCTGTTTTCGGTGTGGAGGACACGGACTCTCGGATCCGCGGCCGCCATACGGTCCAGAATCTGTCCGGTCCCGTCTGTCGAGCCGTCATCCACGGCAATGATTTCCAGATTTTTCCACGTCTGATTCTGAACGGATTCCACCGCACCTTTAATATAGAGAGCCACGTTGTAGGCCGTAACAATGACAGAGATCCGCGGCACATCCGTGCGCATCGTTCCGCGCGGACTGATTCTTTTCATGAAATCCGCGTAAATATCGGTTCTTGCCAGTTCGCTTCCATCCTTTTCGTTGTTCCAGACGGACGGCGCGAACACCATTTTATCCGGGGCACTGCAAAGCCATGATCCCCACCAGGAGAAGCTCGAGTTCGCGATCACATGATTCTGGCACAGTGTCATCAGATACAGATCCAGATACCCGTGATCCTCATCGCTTCCCCTGACCAGAACGAAATGTCCGCGGCCGAGATTCTCACTCCGCTCCGCCTGATAGCGGATCCACTCCCCCGCCTTCTCCTCATCATTCGAGAAGACAAAGAAGGTCATCTCCGGATCCCTCCCCTTCAGCTGCCGGAGTGCCGTGTCATAATAGGCATCCGTGCAGATGCCCCCGTAAATATCTCCCTTGTCCACGTAGTCGCCGAAGCGAAGATGGATGGAGGCACTGCCGCCTGCGGGCACTCCCCGGGCTGCCGCCGCGCGGTTCGCTTCCCGGATTCTCTCCGCATACCCGCGGGACTGCGCCAGGATCTTCTGTTCCTGCCTGGTGCTGTTTTCCTTCGGCTCCAGGAGATTTTCCGGGAAGGAGAAGGCCTCACGGACCTCCCTCTCCGCTCCTGCAAAGTAGCGGGGGCTCTGAAATCCTCCGCAGAAATACCCCTCCTCCACTTCCAGAAAGGAAGGATCGAAGACAAAATCCCGGTCATCCTTCTCCAGAGATTTCCGCCCGGAGAGCTTTCTCCGGAAGCGGCTTGGAAGATCCATGGCTCCGTCCGTCAGCCGTTCCAGATCCTCCCTTCGCGCAGTCTCATACCGGATCCCGAAAATATTCAGGCACTTCGGCCTTCTCTTCTGCGTAGAATTCCGGAAGGTCTCGGCATCATACTGGGATTCATCATCAAAGACAACCTCCCGGCCCAGCTTTTTCAGCTTCAGATACAGTGCATATTGAAACATCTGATTGCCGAGTCCCCCCGACATTCTGATTATAATCATATCCC
>CALEFO010000167.1 GCA_937877165.1 uncultured Lachnospiraceae bacterium
AAGGAGTTCATCTCGCCGGACTTGCGAAGTGCCAGCCAGCTTGCTTCATCATAGGAAACGATGGATGCGTCAATGCCAATTGCCTGCAGGTTCGCCTGTACCATCTGCAGAACCAGTGTCACACTGGATGATGCGGAGCTGTCTGCCGCCAGCTCCATCTTGATCTCGCCATCCGTGTATCCGGAATCCTCCAGGAGCTTCTTCGCAGCGTCAGGATCATACTTCAGCCAGCCCTGGTTCTCTTCGCTGTAGCCAATCAGGCCCTTCGGATAAATGCCGTCGCACAGATTTCCGTCACCGCTGTAAACGGTGTCCAGAATGCTCTGACGGTCGATTGCCATTTGGATGGCTTTCCTGACATTGACATCACTCAGATACTGATCATCCTCATTCAGAATGAGATATGTCGTTGCCAGACGGTTGGAGGAGACGATCTTGTCGGCATATGCCGTCTTATACGTGGAATCAATGACGGAGGAATCCAGATCATCACAATCCAGAATGTCAATCTCACCATTCTGGAACATCATATTGATCGTAGAAGCATCCGGAACAATCTGAATGTCGACCTTCTTCACACTGGGCTCTTCTCCCCAATACTCCGGATTGACTTCCATCTCAAGGTCGCTGTCTCTCGTCCAGTCCGTAACCACATAGGGGCCGCTTCCGATCGCCGCCTTATAATCGTTTCCGTAGTCATCGCCGGCCGCCTCCACCGCGGCCTTCGAATAAATACATCCGGCGGGAGTTGCCAGCTCATAGAGGAAGCCAGCAAAAGGATAGGCCAGTGTAATGGTCAGATGCGTATCATCGTCTACCTTGATGCCTTCTATTGTGTCATCGTAGCTGTAGCCTTCCTGCTCAATGTAGGCATCTGCTCCGAGAATGCAGGAAGCAAAGTCGGTATTCACACTCGTATCCAGTCCGAGAAGACGGACCAGCGTGAATTCCACATCGCTTGCCGTAAGCGGCGTTCCGTCCGAGAATTTCACGTCATCGCGGAGCGTGAATTCATAGGTCAGGCCGTCATCGCTGACGGTGTAGTCCTTAACCAGGCTGGGAACCAGCTCAGTGGATCCGTCATCGTTCAGCTTGATTTCAAACAGACGGTCAAAAACATTCATCGGGATCATGTAATTGGCACTGGTCGTCTGAACATCCAGCGTCTGAATGTCCGAGGTCCATGCCAGATGCAGGGTACCTGCGTCGTCTCCGGTCGCTGCCGCCTGCGTTCCCGCAGCGGCGGACTCTGTCGTCCCTGCTGTCTGTGTGCTTGCTGCAGAATCCGATGCTGTAGAAGCACCGCATCCTGCCAGCATGGATGCGGCAAGTGCCATGCTTACTGCCACGCTCAAATGTCTTTTCATAACGTTGCTCCTCCTCTTTTTTATGAAACCACAAGGGCGCCGCTTCCTTTCGGAAACGACGCCCTTGTCGATTCAATCCTGACTTTGTGAAGTGTCCGACCTCTGCCAGATCTTCGCCCGTCCGATTGTATACATGTATTCATCTGTCGGTTGTAAAATTTATAGCACCGTTTTCTGTCTTCGTCAATCCCCTTTTTGTTCTTTGAATTTTCTTTTGCCAACTATCCCATTTGTGTACTATCTTTATTCTATTCTATAAACGTCAAAGCGTTTTTTGCTTCTTTCAAACCATGTACGATTCTTGTCAGGAGGCTTTCTTTCTATGAATATTCGCGACTATGGATATCAGATCGGAAAAGGAAAAACCGGTCCTCACAACAAAATCACCGATGTCCCCGGCGTGCGGGTCGGTCACTGCACGGTGGATCACGACGATGTCCACACCGGCGTAACCGTTGTGTTCCCTTGTGAGGGAACCGCTTATGAGCAAAAGCCCGTTGCAGCCACCTATGTCCTGAACGGGTATGGCAAAACCGCCGGAACACTGCAGGTGGATGAGCTCGGATGTCTCGAGTCTCCCATTGCCCTGACCAACACCCTCAATGTCGGAAAAGTCACCGATGCCTTAATCGGCTATATTCTCCAGCAGGAAGAGGAGCGCGGCATCGCTGTACGGAGCGTCAATGTCCTGGTCGGTGAGACCAATGATTCCCAGATCAGCAGCATCGGAAAACGTGCCGTAGAGGAACGGGACGTGCTGGCCGCCATCGCAGACGCAGACCGGAATGACCCCGATTTTGCGCAGGGAGATGTCGGTGCCGGACGGGGAACCATCTGCTGCGATTTAAAGGGCGGTATCGGTTCTGCCTCCCGGATCATCCGCTTCGCAGGCCATGACTACACCATCGGAGCTCTGGTCCAGTCCAACTTCGGAAGTCTGGAGAATCTTTCCATTTGCGGAGAGCCGGTTGGAAAGAGAATTCAGAAAACGCTGCGGGAAGCCTCGACTCCCGATGTCGGCTCCATCATGATGATTCTCGGAACCGATCTTCCCCTCTCCTCGCGCCAGCTGCAGCGCGTGCTCAAACGGGCCGCCGTCGGTCTTGTCCGCACCGGTTCTTACATGGGGACAGGTTCCGGCGACATCGTTCTCGGATTTTCCAACGGAAATCTTCTCGGAAACTGCAGCGGGAATGATTTCACACAGCTTCGCATCTTCCCGGAAGAGCGAATCAACCGCGTGTTCACCCCTGCTGCCGAGGCCGTAGAGGAAGCCATTCTGAATTCCATGACCAATGCGCACGCCGCGAAGAAATTAAACGGAGAAACAGTACATTCTCTTGCAGAATTCCTCCCGGTAAAATAATAATTTATGTGCGGCAGAAAGGCGTCGCATCGGAGAATTCGCCTGCGCGAATTTCTCCTCGCGTGCCGCAGACAAGCTGCGGCAGAAAGGAAAACACTATGAAATTATTCATCAGCTCTGATATTGAAGGAACCTGCGGCATCAACGACTGGGATGAAACGGAAATCGGCAGGCCTGGATATGACCGTTTTGCCCTGCAGATGTCCCGCGAGGTTGCTGCCGCCTGCAATGGCGCACTGGAGAGCGGGAAAATTGAGGATGTCCTCATCAAGGATGCCCATGATTCTGCCCGCAACATCATCGGCGACGAGCTTCCCGAGGGCGTCCATCTCATCCGAGGCTGGGTCACCACTCCCGGCAATATGATGGCAGGTGTACGCCAGTGTGACGCGGCCGCCATGACCGGTTATCACTCCGGCGCGTATTCCATCGGAAACAATCTTTCCCACACTCAGAATCTGCATAACCAGTATATTGAGGTCAATGGGAAATATGCGAGCGAATTCATGCTGAACGCCATGTTCGCCGCTTATTACGGCATTCCCACGATCTTCGTCAGTGGAGACAAGGCACTCTGCGACGAGGCAAAGGAGCTGATTCCCGAAATCACCGCGGTTCCCGTCTTCGAGGGCTGGGGAACCTCTACCATCTCCATTCATCCGAAGACCGCCATCCGGCTGATTCATGACGGCATGAAGGAAGCCCTCGCGAAGGATCCGAAGTCCTGCCTGATGAAGCTCCCGGAGCATTTCCATGTGGAAATCGAATTCAAGGATGCGGAAAAGGCACAGCGCGGCTCCTACTATCCCGGTGTCACCCGTGTTGGCAGCAAGCGGATTGCCTTTGATTCCGATGACTACTACGAAATCACCCGCACGCTGTACTTCACGCTCTGACAGGCTGCTGAAAATATTTTTTTAAAAGATCAGATGCCAGTTGGAACTCATGACTTTATCCACTCCTGCGAGGAGCATCGCGAACAGGGCCATCAGAACCATGACCGCCATCGCGGCCTTGTCATACTGAATCCGATCCCCGGACAGAACACAGGAGAGCAGGATCTCCACTCCGAGGAGGATGAAGATGGCAGGCCACAGATGGAACACAAGCGCAAGCGGAATGGCTTTCCAGAGAGTTGCCAGAAGGTACAGGACTCCTGCCGCGATCAACACGACTCCGCAGGTAATGCTCCCCACACGGTGGATATGCCCATTGCTATTCTGCATCTTCCTGCTCCTTCTTTCCCCGGATCAGGCGGATTCCGATTCCGATCAGAATCGCCGCTGCAAAAATTTTCGAAATACTGTTCTGAATCATCCAGACGGCATCCTGAATGGCCGGAAAAATATTCCGCAGGAGATACAAGCCCGTATCCAGCAGGAACCAGCAACCGCAGACAATCAGCACCGCTGCCAGGAACCGGTGATATTTTTTCCCCGTAATTCCCGCCTTTTTCAGCATTTCCTCGGAAATCAGGTATGCATCCTCCGTCTCTGCGAACTCCTCGTCCGACATGTGCGCCATATTCCTTGCATGGAAAAAGGCATACGCATACATAACTACAGCAAGGAGCATGAAGGCTCCGTTCCCAAATATCCCGGAGAGAAACACGCTGGCGCAGAACAGCGCCAGAATGCTGACGCCGTTTTTCATGTATCCCCAGTACATCTCGGCACAGCCGGGAATAAAGGAGAAAATAAAGGTCATAAATCCGTTCTTTTTCTTTCTCATAATTTCCTTTCCTGCCGCAGCTCTTCTGCGACACCTGTTTTTCCAGTCCGTCTTATTTCAAGGCAAACGGTCTGATTTCAATTCATTTCTTTCCGGTCTCCAGCCTCCCTGCGGGAGACAGCATCGGAGCGGCTGTTGATTGCTGCGGGAAGCAGATGATCCGTTGCCCGCCGGACCGCTGCGCCCACCTGCAGATTCTTCTCATACATCCAGTCACCCACGACATCCTGCCGCTTCTGTTCCTTCGCATTGCCCGCTTTCGCATCCGGTTCCCGGTTAAGAAGCACCGCCTCCTGACGGATGCTTCCAGGAATTCCCGGTGCACTCTGACCGAAAGTCCGCTGTTCTAACGGCATCACCGTCAGAAAAAGAATCGCTGCTGCAACCACCGTGACAATCTGCCAGGTTTTCAACCGGACCGCATTCATCTGACTGACGTTCTTCCTTCGATGAATTTCCCGGATGACCTCCCGTTTCAGGAAGGAAGGAGCGGTCAGCATGCCGCTTCGCTCTGTGTCCGCAATCAGCCGGTCCAGTTCCTCGTCATTCGGGTAGGACAGCTCCGCAGTCTTATCCCCCGCTGAGGCACAATCCGTGAAGGTGGTTTTGCCGAATGCGGCAGCCGGAAAATCTTCCTGCATTTCTTCCGAACGGTTTCCAGATTCCCGCGAATTGTCGTTTGCGGCTGGCAGGCTGCATTCTGTACGTGTCCGCGTCATATCGTGCTCTTCCTCCTTCCTTCCGATATCGTTCTTTCGGAACATTCTCCGGTCCTTTCTCCCGAAAAATCCTCCCGGTAGATGGTTCGCAGCATTTCCCGTGCACGGTAAATCTGCGTGCTGACCGTTTTGGGATTCATCTGCAGCTCCTCCGCGATCTCCGCCGGTGCCTTTTCCTGATAGAAATACAGCCAGGCGATCCGGTCATACGGAGGCTTCAGCGCTTCACAGCGCTTCCGGAGTACTTCTTTGACATTTTGCTCCAGAGCCTCGCTCTCCGGCGTCCCGTGCTCATCCGGCCGCTGATCCAGGATCTCGTTCTCCTGAGGCTGTGTCCGGTATCCGGCTGACCGCAGATAATCGATACAGCGGTTGGTTGCGATCCGGCACAGCCACCGTTTCTCCGCTCCCGGCGGGGCATCCGCGTGATGCCGGAACGCGGCGAGGAACGTATCCTGCGTAAGATCCTGAGAAGCGAAATAATCCGTTGTCATTTTGTAACAGATGGAAAAAATCAGATTCTGATACGCATCCATCCACTGTGACAGTTTCTCTTCTGCACTCGTTCCGGCTCACCTCCCCTCTGGTTTTATTTTCTTCCGGTGCTGCGTCCGGCTCCAGTGTTCCTTCTTCCGGCTCACATCTTCGCGTGCAGCACTCTCGATGCATCTGTAAATCATAACGTAGGAACGGGAAGCTTTTCTTCAGAATTGCAGTTGAGGTTCAAATTTGTTTCAAAATCCGCTGCGCCTCAGCGCTTCTACATTCTGCTCCGTCAGCGCAGGAGTAAAGGCCCACGGATCCACACCGTGCTGCCTTACATCCTCATACGCATCCAGTTTTTCAAACGCATACAACGGATACTGATACAATGGAAATTACATGTGGAGAAAAAGCCGAGGCCAGCACCAGGTCATTCAGCTTCGACTTCTTCTGGTTCAGGCAGACGGCAAGAAGGAGTGCCAGCCCGATAATCAGAATCACAACTGCCGCCGTGTACACGGCGGTATTCGACAGCGCTTTATGAAAAGCTTCTCTTGCAAAGATCTCCCGGTAATTCCGCAGACCGACAAACCTCGTCTTTGCCGCATTCAGCATGTTGACATCCTGCAGACTCAAATGCACCAGATTCAATGCCGGATATAATGTAAACAGAACGATTCCTGCCATGGCCGGTGCAATCATTCCATATGGTTTTATTCTGCTCCAAAGCCTGTTCTGTTCCATTTTCTATTTTCTCCCTCATGCCGATGATTTTTAAAAATAAATCACACCCATGCTGCTCTTTTTGTCCGTAAACCTTATCGAAGGACAATGCGTATTATCTGCTCTTTACGTCAGATCCTTATGTGCGAAATGTTAAGCTTTCGTT
Source organism: uncultured Lachnospiraceae bacterium (assembly GCA_937877165.1). Taxonomy (GTDB): domain Bacteria; phylum Bacillota; class Clostridia; order Lachnospirales; family Lachnospiraceae; genus CAG-791. The sequence goes on from CALEFO010000167.1 coordinate 6,556, forward strand.
CTATTTTTGCCGATTATGTTAACTACAGCTTCGTTCAAAATTATATTTTTCTGACAAAAAACTTCCTCTCCTGCCAAAATTACGAGGAGAGGAAGTTTAAACGTAACATCAATATGGCACTTTCAAGCAGCATTGGTGTTGACGCAACAGCTGCCGTATTCGGCAAATTCGCCTTTGCGAATTTTGCCCCAGCAAGGTATAAGTTCTTAAGTTGCAGTTATGATATCGTATTTACTCCATCACAAGCTATGGATGCCTGCCAGGCCGCTTGCCGCAGGCACCGACGAATCCGCTCTTACAGAACCAGGCTCGGGGCAGTATAAACTCTTGCCAGAAGCTCCTGATTCAGCGCGTACAGTCCCTTTGGATCAGAGCCGAACAGCTCAAACTTTTTGATGAGGTCCTCCGCGTTCTTCTCTTCTTCGCCCTGCTCCTTCACGAACCAGTCAAAGCACTGCATGGTGCGGTAATCATGCACGGCATCCGCCGCCTGATAAATAGCATTGATCAGGCTCGTGACGTAGCACTCATGCTCCAGGCCGAACTTCAGCGGATCATCCAGCTTCTCATAGGTTTTATCCGGTTTCGCAACCGCATCCAGCGTGACCGTTTCTCCGTTATTCTGCAGATATTTACGCATCAGCATCGCATGGTCGCGTTCTTCCTGTGCCTGCACGTCATACCAGTTGCCGAATCCGTCCAGTCCCTTGTCGTAATAGTAGTCCGCAAAGTCCAGATACAGATACGCAGAGTAGAATTCCTTGTTGATCTGGGTATTGATCAGCTCCTTTACCTTCTTATCCAGCATCGCCTTGTCCTCCTTTTTTCGATTCGGTGTTCCATTGCCGTTTACATTTTTGCAATAAAGCCCTGCTCCTGCGAGGATGTCCTGCTGCTGTCTGTCTCTCTGACGACAAATCCCGCCTCTTTCGCAGACATCCGCAGGCATCTCTCTGTTTCTTAATAATAGACGGTTCTCTTCCCCATGGACAATGCTTCCGGCAAATTGAACAATACCTTAGCTCTTCTGAAAGGGAAGTCTCTTTCTCCGTCAGACGCCTGTTCCGCTGTCTTTCCCGGAAAGTACTTCTTCCATCAGCTTTCTTGCAGCAGCATCGGGCAATTCACGTTTGAGTTCATATTTTGTTACCGACATGCCGTTTTAACTGAATCGCCATGTACGGCCTTCCCGGAAGCTCCACGCGGAATTTTCCCTTTACGATGCCCGCATCGGTTACCGTCATATTCCAGGTATCCAGAATTCTCAATTCAAATTCCGTTGTGTCATCAAAATGATATTCGCGGAAGGACGGACACATGAAGCTGTAATAAATCAAATAGTAATCCTGCACCTGCCGGAAGGACATGCCCGTGTCTTCCGGAACGGCAGCGACCTCATCCCATGCGCTATTCTCATACGGACGAAGGCCGAGTCCCGGTGTCTCGCACAGGATATCATGCAGGAATCCAAGCCGTTTCCAGCTCTCTCCGTGAAGCTCTCCGCCATGGGACCACCAGAGAATCCGATCCGGACTCAGATAGGTTTCTCCATGCCCCGCATAGCCGCCCCGGCAGGCGGCCTCCCAGAATCTCCGGACCATCTCCTCCGCACTGATGTTGCCCCAGCCATGCTGAATATTGCCCTCATAGGCGATCTCGTCCAGCACAACCGGCTTCCGGTAACGCTCCCGCCATTCATTCGTACACTCTGCCGTTTTATAAAGATCCTGCCGCTGAATGCTGCAGTGTGTGATCCATGGGCGCGTATGATCATAGAATGGCCTGCAGTTATGGATGGAACGAAGGTGCTGATACGGATCCATCCGGCAGACAAGATCGGCATACCGCTCCCAATCCGCAATGCTCTTGCCGCTCATGATGTCGTACTCATTGGCAAACGCCCACCAGACATTGTGATATGCCGAAAACCGCGCCACCACATACTTCCAGTACAGGTCATCCTGATCCGGCGTCATCTGCGAGAACCCCCAGCGGTCATAGGGATGCATCACGATCAGATCTGCCTCAATTCCCATTTTGCCAAGGCGCTCGATGCAGTGCTCTATATGACGGAAATGATCCGGACGGAACCGGTAGAAGTCAAAATGATTTCCTTCTGTTTTCCCCGTGTACTCATTGAAATTTTCTGTCGTCAGGACCGAAGAGTCCATCGGTGTGCCCTCATACGGATAGGATCGCGGCTCTCCGAGGTTATAATCATAATGCTTCGGGAAAATGCAGAACCGGATCTTGTTAAACGGACTCTTTGCAAGACTGTCCAGCGTCTTTTCAATCAGCTCATCACTCTGCAGCTCCCATACATAACAGGTCGTCCCGATGGAATAATACGGTGTCCCGTCCGCATAGGCGAAGTGATACGTGTTCGCAACATGCACCGGCCCGTGATTCCCCTCTTCGGGAGCCGTTACCTCAAAACTCCCGCTCAGAGCAGCCCCGTCCTCCAGCGCCGTTCCCTTTATTTCAAAAGTATACGTTTCCTCGAACGACGGCATAAAACGCACCAGGTACCGGCCGTCTCCATCATAGAATCCCGCAACTTTCTTCCGTTCACTTCCGCAGGAAAAAACCGCAGAGATCTCATAATCCGTAAACGGATTTCCCTCGCTCTTCCCCGATACAACAATCTCCTGCACCCCCCAGCGTGACACCTGTTTCTGATATTGAATCTGCATAGATTTCCCCTGTTCGATACCTTTCTCTTTCTATTTCTGTTATAAGTATGCTCCCAAAGCCATTACCGAATGCACCCTTTCCGTGCATAAGCCAAAGGGCTCCGGTGAAAGCAGCCCGTGCACGTCTTTGTCTCAACGCCCTCTGTGACGGACGGATATCTGCCTTCTCTATCATACGATAAAGAATCTCTCCCTGTCCTCGTAAAATGCTATACTCAAAGAGATTCAAGAGATCAAATGACCGTTTTCACTGACTCACCCGAAGGGAGGCCGACAGCATGAAATCATCCGAAGAAAAGGAGCAAAAGCGTATCGAACACATGACACGCAGTGAGAGAAAGCATCGCGCCTTCGCAGACTGGCTGGAACTGGTTACAGAAATCATGGAAATTGCCGTAGCGGTTATCGTACTGGCCGGCTTTTTTGTCAGTGTCATCCCAATCATCCGGGAAATGCCCGACCTGCTGGACAGCACTAACGACTACTCCTTCCATGTTTTCCTGGAACATGCATTTAACCTTGTCATCGGCATTGAGTTCGTCCGCATGCTGATCAAACACACTCCCGGAAGCGCCCTCGGCGTCCTCCTGTTCGCCATTGCCCGACACATGGTTCTCGACAGCGGCAGCGGATTGGAACTGCTCATGAGCGTTGCCGCCATCGCCGGTATCTTTATCATCCGCAAGTACCTGTATGTTCATTCCTTTGAGTCTCGGGCGGACAATACCACCTTTGACTGGATCCGCGGAGAAGAATGGTCCGGTGAAAACCATGATGAAAAATAGAGAAGCTCTCGTCTGTTAGTTGGTTCCTGCCAATGCGGAGCCATTGACGTAGAGCTTATATCCGTTGGAAATGACGTTGGAGGCATCTCCCGTGAAATCCGTCACATAGCTGTCTGCCGTCAGTGTCCAGGTGCTGTCATCGTCCAGCGTCACCGATACCGTTCCGACCTCATCGGAAACCTTTTCGCCGCTTGCATTCACGATTTCTCCTCCGATGGAACCTGTGAGGGAAGAATGATCCGAAAGGTTCATGGTCAGCGTGGAATTGTCTCCGACCAGTATCGATCCTTCCAGTGTCTGACCGGACGCATTCAGCTCCGCGATATTACTGCCGCCGCTCCATCCGTCATCGCATACAGACAGCAGGATATTGTCACTGTCCTGATTGTCAATCTCCACTCCGGAAAGCGTGATCACAGCATCTGTATTCGTCACATGGAAGACATGACCGTTCTTACTGGTCAGCGATCCTCCGTTCATCGTGAAGGAGGAGGTCCCGCTTGCCGCATCGCCGGACATGGACTGATAGATCATAATCGAATCGTAGAAGGTCGCATTCCCGTTGCATTTCGTATTGTTTGCTGTAAGATCACAGTCATTCAGCGTAATGGAATTCAGTCCTTCAATGCAGGTTCCTTCCGAAAGATTGGAGGTGAGCACCGCATTGGATACCGTAATATCCGCGGTGGAATAGATCGCCGGGGAGCCGAGGCCATCCGTGGTATAGCTGCCGCCATCAACCATAACCGTGCCGCCGCCCCGGTCCGTCCGGATTGCCGCAGAGGACTGTCCACTGGTATGAACGGTCAGATTCGAGGCCTCTGTCGTTCCGCCACCTGTCGTCATGATGCCGCCGGATCCATCTCCGGTTGTCGTGATGGTGCTGTCACGAATCACCACCTTCGTTCCATCTCCATCCTCACCATTCTGCCCGCCGTTGCCGCCATAGCTGAATACACCATTTGCCCCGTTCGCATCTGAAGTGATCGTGGCTCCGGTAATGGTTGCTGTGGTCCCATCCTTCACGAGCACCGCAGCGTTCTGCCCGTAGAAGTTGCAGTTATCCCCGCCATCCGAATCACCGGTTTTACTCACGGTCGCATTCGAAATCGTGACATTGTCTCCGGCAGTAATCATCAGTGCACTCTGATCCGCCGTATCCGAGGAATACGTCTGTCCGTCCTCGCTTGCCGCAGAAGTAATTTCCGTTGCACCGCTGTAAACCACATCAGCGGCACTGCTGCCCGGCGCACCGCCCGGGCCGCCGTTTCCATCCGGCGGGTTCCCTTCCTGATCACCCGGACCTCCTTTTCCGTCCGGTGGGTTTCCCTGCTGATCTCCGGAGCCTCCTTCTCCATCCGGCGGATCTCCCGGCTTTTCCCCAGAGGAGCCATCCTCTCCTTCTGCCGCTGCAGTATCTGAAGATGCCTCTGTTACCGAGGCTCCTGCACTGCCGGTATTTCCACATGCAGATACAGTCAGCGTAAGTGCTGCAAGGACCGCCATAATTGCTGATTTTTTCATCATAGAGTTCTCCTTTGCCAAATAATGGGTTTCCTGATCGGCTTCGTCTGATCTTGTCCGCAGATTTTCGTATTCCGGTTCGGATCAGGCTTTCAATATATCCGTCAGCTGTGAAAACTCTGTGTTGGTTCCGTGTCCTGGCTGTGTTTTTTCATTTCATCAGTCCTTCGGACTGAAATAGAAGTTTCCCTTAATTTCACTGGTTCGCACACAGTTGATGAATACCTTGGGATCCAGATCCCTGACCGCTTTAATGACCTTCCGGGTATCCGGTGTATCAACCACCGAGTACACCAACGGCTCATTATGATGTCCATGGCTTCCCTCCCCTTCCATGATCGTCGCTCCATGGTGGCTGATTTTATAAATCATGTCGCATACCTCCTGCGGCTTATCAGTCACAATAAAAAGCGTTGTCTGCTGATAACCGCGGTAGAGCAGATGCAGAACCTGCGTGGATACATATTGGAAAATAATCGAATAAAGGGCCTTGTCCCAGCCGAACATCAGGCCTGCTGCTCCCAGAATAATGACATTCAGGCCCAGAATAATATTGAAGGAATCAATTCCTCTCTTTTGAGACAAATAAATAGAAATAAAGTCCGTTCCTCCGCTTGTCGCATCCACCGAAAGACACAGACTGATGGCGGTTCCATTCAGGATTCCTCCGAAAATCGAAGTCAGGAGGGTATCCGTCGTCAACACGTATGAAGGAATCATATCCGTCAGAAGAGAGCTGACCAAAATCATCAAAAGCGAATACAGTGTAAACTTCTTTCCAATGAAGCGGAATCCGATATAGACCGGAATTGCATTCAGCGTCACATTGATCAACGTATAAGGCACCTCTAAGTGCAAAAACGTTTGCGCCATACGCTGAATCAAAATGGTCAGTCCGGTCGCTCCGCCAGGATACAGTCCGCCTGCCCGTACAAAGGTCTTGATATTCACTGCCATCAGGCAGGCGGCCAGAAGAACTACCAGAAATCTTCGAAGTTCTCTTTGTTTGCGCATGATCGTTTCTTCTCTCCTTTTTCGTTCTGGAATTGGACCGGCACAGCTTCAGGCACTTCTCTCGTCCCATAGACCCATACTTCTTTTTCTTCTCCTGGCAGCAGGAAAAAGGCATTGTCACTTAGATGTGTACGGTCATCCTGGCACCTCAGTACAACAGATGGAATAAACTCTCTGCTCGTTAAGATCAGCCGGATCGAATCCTTCCCTACAATCTCTGAACTCACTGAAATTTCTGCATCCGGAAACTTTTCCTGCCGAAACAAAGCCCTCATACTAATTGCTGTTTCGTATTCCGGATGGTTTAAACACCGCACAAACCAGAAGCCGCACTCAGCTCTCCTGCCATATTCCGTATCCGCTTCTTGTTCTTCCGAAACGTATCGTTCACTCCTGCTCTCACGAAGCATGCTTTTCTCGTCCTGCGTCATTTCATATTCCCATGCCGAATGACGCATCAAAACAATCTCCGGAATTCTCTTCGTCCTTGTCCATGAGGGAATTTGCTCTCCCCAGCCGCAGAACCCGACCTCCAGCTGAAGGTTCTGAGCTTCCTGCGTCTCATTCATCACCTTCAACACAACCTTGCCGTTTTCTTTTTCCCGAATGATCATTTTATGCGGCGCGAAGGCTCTTCGAAGCGGATAATAGTCTAATTTTCTGGTCAGATAATAGTCAATCACCGTCCATCCGGTCTCCGGCCAGCAATCATTGTACATCCAAATCAACATACCGGATCCATACGGGCGGAACCTGACCGCCTCAGCCATTTCCTGATAGATATAGCCCTGCATCAATGCGCCGTAGAACAGGTAGTCTTCCGGAGTGATGCCCTGTACCTCCCTTGCATGATTTTCAATCATGTCCAGAATATATTCTCTTTTCCACGGCTGTTCTCCATGATGCTTCCAAGCGGGACTCTCGAAAGAGAAACGTTCTCCATCTTTTAACCCCAATGCCCTTCGCATGCTGCTTTCCGTAAGACAGCCATGAATTCCAAATTCACTGGAAAATCTTGCCGGGAAGCGGTCAAAAGCCTCAGGTTCAAAAGAATAACGAAATAAATAACAAAAGCGTTGGAAACAAAACATTTCTGCCTTATCTCCAACGCCTTATGCACTCTGTTCGCGACGCGATTCGAACGCGCGACCTTCCGCTTAGGAGGCGGACGCTCTATCCAGCTGAGCTACGCAAACATGTCACCGCTGCCTGCTCTTTTGCTTTTGCAGATCCCGGCAAAACGCTCCTGCAGTGCAGTGGTGTTATTATAACGCATTTTCACGAATTGCGGTACTGCAATCTCCATCTTCTACCGCAGATCCATCTGCCCGCTCCGGTATCTTTCCTGCAGCACCCTCTCCCGTTCCTCATGGTGCTCCTTATCCCGGTACATTCTCTTGTCGGCAAGGATACGAATTTCCTCCGCCGTGTTTCCCTCCTGTGGAAAAATGGCATAGCCGCAGCTGACATCCACGCAGATGCAGCGCCCGCTGATATCAAACGGCTGGCCGACGGCATCCCGTATCCGCTGCACCATCGTCTGACATAAATTCACATTCGTGTCTCCGACAAGGATCAGGACAAATTCATCCCCACCAATTCGAAAGGCCAGATCCGCACTGCGAATACAGTTCTTAAGACGTCCTGCCACCGCACGCAGAAGCTGGTCACCTACGCTGTGACCATAGCTGTCGTTGACCGGCTTGAACAGATCCAGATCCAGATAGAACATGGTAAAGCTCTGCCTGCGCTTTTCCATCCTCTCCAGTGCCTTTACCAGATACCGTTCATTAAACAGGTTCGTCAGAGAATCCGTATTGGCAAGATTCTCCAGCTCGTACTTCTGGCCTACATCCTGCGAAATCAGAAGTACCCTCGTCAGTTCTCCTTCTGTCCACTCAACCGGAATAACGCTCAATACCTTAAATCGCCTCTTGTCCATGGAACAGAACTCGAATTTGTAGATATCCTTTTCGGTGCGCAGTACCTCCCGCAGATGGTCCACGGACAGAAGATTGCTCATGGTCACATTCTCTCCGTTGATCAAAGCCACATATCCCGTATCCAGACGAAGCAGAAAATCGCGATAACTTCCGCCCGGCGCATAATCCGCCCGGTTGTCCATGTCATAGAATTCATACCGGTCCTGACAGACATCGCAGACAACGAAGTTCTCCACCATGCGCGTGACACCCTGCAGAAGCTGATCCATGGCCTGGTTCTCCCGCCTCATGCGCTGACGCTCGGCCTCAGCCTCCATTTCCTCCATGATCACGCGGACGGCGAGCACCCACATCGGCCTGCCCTCATCGTCCGTCGATTCCTCCTTGAAGGTCCCGACCGAAATCAGCGTTCCCTTCCTGGTGATCAGGCAGTACCTGCCTTTGCCCCGCTCCTTTCGAAACTTTTCCATCGAGAACGGAAAAACAGGCGTATCACGGACAATCTTCCGGAAGGATCCTCCAGTGGCCTGAAGAAACTCCTCATAGCTAAACCCGAGATCCTCCAGAAAATATCCGCTGACTCCGGCGATGCTGAGTGCCTCGTCATAATACCCTGCTACTGTTCCGACCGGATCATTGCGGCTCAGCGCGTCCGTCAGGACCCACTTCGTGTGTTCATTCAGTTTATGATTTCCGACTTCCATCAGCGCATGCTTCTGCTGCTGTTGCATTTCCGGGCTCTGATAGTGTTCTTCCACGGCAGTGCCTGACTTTCCGAATCCAAAGACATCCATTCATTTTCTATCCGCAGTCCCTGAAAACCACTGCTGAGAAAGGACCTGCGGCAGGAAGATTTTTCTTTATTTAAGTAGGCTACTCCGTCCAAAAAAGGCTGTCAATAGCCGCCTGGTTCCTTCCGCTTTACGGAACAGTTTTCTTCCCTCTTTCATTCATCCTTATGACGGCCTTCAGAGCATCTTACTGCTCCCCGCAGAAAACATACTTCTCCAGACGATGGAAGGCCTCTTCCATTCTCGCCTTCGGAAGCGCCAGATTCATCCGAATGGTATCCGGCTGGCCAAACGGAGAACCGTCCTGCCAGATAACGCCGACGTATATTCCGGCGCGGACAAGATCCGCAATGGTCTTACCGTTCCTCTGAAGCCATTCATGACAATCAAGATACAGCATATAGGTTCCCTGCGGCCGGGCCACAGTCACTCCCTCGAAATGGTCTCTGATAAAACCCACGGCCCATTTCGCGTTCCCGCTAAGAACCTCACGAAGCTCTTCCAGCCACTCCTCACCCTCCGGCTCATAGGCACCGATCAGTGCATGCATGGAGAGCACATTCATCTCATTGTAATGGGACAGCTTGGACTGCTTAACAACGCGGTCCCGCAGATACTGACTATAAATAATATGATAAGAGCCAACCAATCCCGCCAGATTAAACGTCTTGGACGGTGCATAAGCCGCAATGACACGGTTTCTTGCGTCCTCGGACACACTCTGTGTCGGGATGTGCCGGTTCCCCTCCAGAATCAGATCCGACCAGATTTCATCCGAGAACACAGTGCAGGCGTTCTTCCGGAAGACCTCCATGGCCTTTTCAATCTCTTCCCTTTCCCAGACACGGCCGCACGGATTATGCGGGGAACAGAACACGGCAAAATGGATATGATTTTCCCGGATCACGCGGTCCATGTCTTCATAGTCCATCCGCCAGACGCCCTGCTCATCCTTCTTCAGTGCCGATGTGGCAAGCGTTCTTCCGTTTTCCTTCACGGCAAAGGAAAATCCGATATACGTCGGTGAATGAAAAAAGATGGGCTCTCCCGGTGCCGTAAACGCCTGGATCGCACTGCACAGGCACCCGAGCACGCCGTTCTCATAGCCGATTGCCTCCTTCGTCAGGCCGGTGACACCGTTTCTCTTCTCCTGCCAGCGAATAATAGAATTAAAATACTCCTCTGTCGGATCGAAATAACCGAACATCGGATGCTGCGTTCTCTCAATGATGCGCTGCTGAATGGTCGGTGCCGTCGGGAAATTCATATCGGCCACCCACATGGGAATCCGATCAAACCCTTCCTTCACCGGTGCATCTGGAAACGGAATGACATCCACCGCAATGGAATCCTTATTGTGACGATCAATAATGGACGTAAAATCGTATTTCATAGCTTCCTTTCTTACCACGCCTTTCGCAGCCTTATCATGCGCCGCTCTTCTTTTGTGCAATTTCAGATTTCCGGATACAGACAGAATGCCTGCGCACCATGACTGTAATGCACGGTACAGTGACCTGAAATCAGATTGCAAACAGGAAAAAGCGCTTCATTTCATAATAATCATCCGTTTCAAACCGTACTGTCTTCGCATCCAGACGCTGTGCCCCCGGATAATAGGAAAATTTTTCCGCGTCCTGATATTCCTTATATTCAATATCTGCACAGAAGTGCTCCGGAAGCTTTGGCAGGCACGCGGACCAGTCGCCCGAAACCGCCTTTGCCATTCCCTCACGAATCAGCTGCAGAGCGCGCTCCGGCTGGATGGAAATGCTGGCGCCTCCCTGGGAACGAATCACCGGAACCGCCGTAATCGCCGGGATCCGCCTCTTCGCCTCCGCGCACACGTCCGCATCACCGCTGATGAAAATCGTCGGAACTCCATAGTAGGCCGCATAGTAGGCATTATAGAGAAATTCACTGCAATACTCGCCGTTCAGAAGCATCTTCTGGATATTCGGCTCCGAGGTATGTGCCAGTGGATTCCCTGTTGAATACGCATGTGCATGATAGCCGACCATCGCGCAGGCGTCAAAACCAGTCGCAATTCCTGCCATCATCCCGTCAGGAGATTTATCCCATCCCCGCATCAAAACCGCATTATCCGGAAGAAGCGACGGATCAATGTTCCGTGCCGAGCCGTGCCCGTCCCGCACCATAATCTCTGCATCCGGTCCAGCGCCCTGGCAGGCCGCCGCGGCCTCCCTCGACATCTGCGCGGCAAAGCGCTCATAACCGCTTCCACCCTCTGAAATCTCCGACCAGTCACAGATTCCGCAGGTTCCCTCAATATCCGAGCTGATAAACAAATTCATGATGCTCTCCTTTCCGCTTTTTCCTCACGATTCTTTTGTTTTTATGACTGCTCCTTATATTTTCCCCAGAATCCTGTCATGCAGGCTCAGGCTGATGTAAGCAAAACCGATAAATGCCAGCACATACGGCAGCCAGAACATGCACAGGACCGGGAGCAGCACTGCCAGAACCTTCGCCATCCCCATTCTTCTTCGCAGATATCCTGCTCCGCCGATGACTCCGAAGCACACAAGATACAGATATCCGCAGGTTCCCAATGTCTGAACCAGATTTGCCACATTCTGATTTTGCAGAGGATAAACCATCGAAATGAAATAGCACAAAAAAGCTGTCAGCGCCACAGCCCCCGTCCAGACCGGCGGATAGAACTGCAGAACCGGCTGCGGCTTCTGCACCGGAAATTTCAGCCGCCGCAGAATGATCAGGCTGAGTTCGTAAATGATAAGGCCCTGGATAACACCGAGAAGAATCATGGAGATAATGTAAATCCGAAGAAGATAATCCTGGGTGAACACCGATTTCATGGCTTCGATCATGTCTGCGGCACCCGCGCCGGCTGCCGCCTGAGAGCCTGCCGTCAGCCCCTGTGAGCCATATACCTTCTCCACTGTCCCGAGCACCATCTGCTGCATTTCCCTGATGTCCGCCTGAACATTGATTCCGAACAAAGAAGCGAGAACCACGCTGCTCAGAATGTTCGCAAGTGCCGAAAGGATCATCACCACAAAGAGTGTTTTGCCCGGATCCTTTTTCTGATTGAGCATTGCGCCAAAGACCATTCCGATAAATGATTCACTTGCCGCATAGAAAAAGCCGCTGAAGGTCCCGCACAGAATTGCGATCAGTACTGTGACCGCAAATACCGGAAGGCTCTTCTTCCAGCCGTACTTCGCCGAGTAGGCAACCATCGGGATCGGGAACGCGAACAGGAATACCTCCTCCAGCATTCCCCCTGTCTGACGGTTCAGAAGGAGCAGCAAGCCGAAGATTGCAGCGATCATTGCCCCAAATGTAATTTCCTGTGTTTTTGAATTTTTCATAATATATGCAGGGGCCTTTCTTTTCTGTGTTTTCCCACACCATCTCTCATCCTGCCTGTTCTCCGGGACAAAAACAAACAGGCGATCACCGCTTCCTGCGGTTTGAATACACCTGCACACGGCGTAGTTATATCACTTCCTGTGGATGAGGCGATGGGACTTGCCTGAAGAGTATCTGACAGCTTTAGCAAGTTTTCGAATGCGGAAGTCCATCCTTCAGCGGCTGCAGCTCACAATTGGCAAACAGCATCCGCACTGCCGCCTCGTATTCCGACCGGTTTCCCGCCTTATGGATTCCCTTGACATACCTTCCGGTATCGCAGAAGCTCTCCCCGAGAAAGGTCCACAGCTCCTTCATGCAGTTGATGCGTATTCTGTCATCGTGAAACTGCTCGTCATAGGCCGCATACAGAGTGTCATGGAATTCACGGAGGATTTTCTTATCCGGCTCTCTCCCCGTCACCAGATGTGTCACCAGATTCGGGTCAGACAGAAGGCCTCTCCCGATCATCACTCGGTCAAGCCCCGGAAATGTTTGTTCCAGATAGGCCAGATCTGCCTCCGTCCGGATATCCCCGTTGTAGCAAAGCGTAAGCGGCGGCAAAGCTTTTGAGGAAAAACGCCTGCACACTCCCCGTCCTGCCGCCTTTCCGGCTACGGAGTCGTTCCTGCTGCCGTACTGTTCACTCCCTGCGGGGATTTCCTCTGACGAAAAGCATCGTTTCTGCTCTCTGTGAAAGGCCATGGAAAAGGCCTCCAGCTCCGGTCTTCCCCGATAAAGCTCCTGCCGCGTCCTCGCATGCACGATCAGCTCCGAGAGCGGATACCGCTCATAAATTGCAAGGAGCTGCTCAAATTCTGCCGGATCCTCCCAGCCGAGTCTTGTTTTCACGGAAATCCGGATCGGATGTACTGTACCATCCTCTTCCGTTACCAGAATGTTCTCCGCTCCCTCATAAATCGCATCCAAAAAGCGGTCCATCTCCTCCGGCGAGCGCAGCATACCGGAGCCCTTTCCCTTTGCCGTGACCGTTCCGACAGGGCATCCGAGGTTCAGGTTGATTTCCATGTAGCCGAAAGCCGCCAGATACCGGGCGCAGAACAGGAACTCGTCCGCATGATTGGTCAGAACCTGAGGAACTGTCGGAACGCCGGCATTGTTCTCCGGAAGAACATCTCTTTTTTCACGGGATTTAAGCTTTTTCGTATAGGTTGCCACGACGAAGGGCGTAAAATAGGCATCCATCCCGGGGAAAAACTGGTGATGGGCCTGCCGGAATCTGCAGCCGGTGATTCCCTCCAGTGGCGCAAAATAATACTTCATCTTTATATCAGATCTTACAGGGCTCTGCTGATTGCAGCAGCCAGCTCATCGAAGGTTTCATAGGCCGGAAGATCCGGGTTGTCCTTTTTGATCTGTTCCGTGGAGCGGAAAAGGAAGCCCGCCTTGCTGGCGCGGATCATCCCGAGATCATTGTAGGAGTCTCCGCTGGCAATGGTGTCAAAGCCGATGGACTGCAGTGCCTTTACGGTTGTGAGCTTCGAATTCTCAATCCGCATCTTAAAGCCTGTGATCTCTCCGGAAGGCGCAACCTCCAGGGAATTGCAGAAAATCGTAGGATATCCGAGCTTTGCCATCAGAGGACCTGCGAATTCTGAGAAGGTATCACTGATAATAATCACCTGCGTCTTTTTACGGAGTTCATCCAGAAATTCCTTTGCCCCGGGAAGGGGATCAATATTCGCAATGGTCTCCTGAATTTCCTTCAGGCCAAGGCCATGCTCCTTCAGAATGCCGAGGCGCCACTTCATCAGCTTGTCATAATCCGGTTCATCACGCGTGGTCCGTTTCAGCTCCGGAATCCCGGATACCTGCGAGAATGCGATCCAGATTTCCGGTACAAGAACTCCTTCAAGATCAAGACATACAATATTCATCTG
>CALEFO010000168.1 GCA_937877165.1 uncultured Lachnospiraceae bacterium
CAGGAGAAGAATTTCGCGAAGGCGAATTCTTCGACGCCGGAGGGAAACGCCACGCGTTTTCCTCCAGACAGGAGCAAGTGACATCAGTCACTTGCGAGTGTAGTAGAACTCCTCCCCCGGCAGCGTTCCGCCGACCGATGCCGGATCCGCCTCATACAGAACGTCCAGATATCCGGACAGGGCCGTCTTCATATCCTCACCGGTGATGCAGACGATGTTGCAATAGGGAAGGGCCTTTTCCGCAACCGGTGCCTTTTCAATGATGCCGTACTCCGCAACCAGCGCCGCGGTTCCTTCCACATCCGTGTTTGCCTTGTCTGCTGACTCCTCATGCTCCTGCATGAAGACCGTGGCGGCATCCGGATGCTCCTCCAGAAATGCGTTCCGAACGATGGTTGCTCCGGTCAGGAAGCGGGATCCGTTGTCCGTTGCCTTATCCCACTCATCAGTCAGAGAAAAGGCAGTCTTCAGCTGATCATTCTGTGCCTCTGCCACTGTTACAAAGGGCTGCGGCAGAACCGCAATTTTCGAAGGATCCTCCTGAAGCAGCGCTGCAATCTCGCTCGCTTCAGAATGGAATTCCAGCGTGCAGTCTGTCACGCCGTTGGCGTCCAGAAGATAATTCATCGCATACTCCGGTGTTGCTCCCTGCCCGGTGGTCAGAACCGTCTTCCCGGCAAGATCCTTCACCGAAGTGATGCTCTCATCTGCCGTGATGCAGTAAAGAACGCCAAGTGTATTGATATCAATCACCGAAACGCCGCCCTTGGTTTTATTGTAAAGGGTCGCCGCGAGATTAGCGGGAATCATGGCGATATCAAGATCTCCGGAAGCAACGGAGGCAACAATCTCCGACGGGTCCGATGCCATCGTAAATTCATAGGAGCCCTGAGACGTTCCCTCTTCCGAGGCCTTCATCAGATTGACAAGTCCCATCGTGGTCGGTCCCTTCAGGGATCCGACGCGGATGGTTGTTCCATCATAGTCCAGAACCGTCTCTCCGGCATCGGAGGCTTCCGTATCTGCGTTGTGTCTGCCGCAGCTGCCGCCTCCTCTTCCGAAGAAGCCGTGTCTGCCTCCATCTCTGCCGTCTCTGCAGAAGACGACGCTCCGGTGTCTGCCGCGCCGCTCTCCTTTTCTGCTGCACACCCTCCCAACAGTCCGGCCGCCAGCACTGCCGCCATCATTACACAGGTTGCCCGTTTCTTCATATAAAATCTCCTTTCGTTTCCTGCCGCCGCTGTGCCCCCGCTGCCTCCGAACTGCTCGGATCATCCTAATCACAAGGACCCGTGCCCGGCGGATTAAAACTATTGTTCATTATAAAATTCCCCCTGTTCATTCCGCAAGGAATGAAACAGGGGGAATGATGCAATTCTTGCTGTTTTTCAGAAGTTTCAGGATTTCTCCTGCGCAAGATCCGTGTCGGTTTTTCGAAACAGATTATAATCGTCCTCGCTCATGGTATAGATGGTATCCGTATCGTCCACACAAATGTACCGGGCGCTGATCATGGAATTCTCCGAGCCAACCTCCACACAGTGCTCCGTGCCGTCCGAAAGTGTTGCCGTAATCGTCATGACCGGCTGATCCAGACCGTATTCCTTCCGGTCCGTCACATTCTCGATCTTGTTGGCACTGGTCAGATTCGCGATTTTATCCAGCAGCTCATCCGCCACGGAAGAATTTACTTCATACGCGGCAGTTTCTGTACTATCCTCTACGGATTCCTGCGCACTGTTTTCGGAATCTTCGGCAGTGCTGCTTTCCTCTTCACCGTTTCCGGCAGATTCCGCCGCAGAGCTGCTCCCGGAAGCTCCCGTCTCCACATCCTGCTGCTTCTCCACAGCAATGTCCTTGACAAAGGACCAGGCTCCCTCGTTGCAGTCCAGGATCAGCATTCCCTTATCACTTGCAACCTCCAGCCTGGCAAGAAGCGAACCATCAAAGGAAAGCGCATTGTACTCTCCCTCTTCCTTTTTCTTTGCCTCCTCTTCTTCCCGGGAAGAAACCTTCCGCGCAGCAAAACCGCCTGCCAGCAAAGCCGCCAGCACGACAAGAAGAACGATCATCTGGATTTTCTGTTTTCTCATCAGGTTGTTACCTCCTTCTGCGCACCATCCACGTCACAAAGCCTGCAATCAGAAGAGCCAGCGGAATCACCACGATACAGACGAGATTCACCGTCATGGCAGTCATGGCAGGAACCGTAAGCTGCGTCTGATTGATGCTCTTTGCCGGCACCGAAATGGCACTGCTTCCATGATCCTGATCCACGCACGCGCTGACCATGCCGGAGAAGAAGGAGGCGTTGGAGCCGGACACCATCTGATCCGCTCCGTCCGAGAACATCAGGACAGACCCGAAAAGATAGGCAACCGATCCTGTTTCTTCCTCTGCGCTGTCCGTGCCGCTTTCTCCTCCGTTTTCCGAATTCACCACGGCCTTGAGGCCCAGCACATACTGCCCGGTCTGATCCGTGTCCCTTTTCTCAAAATCCTCGGTTTTCGAGGTCACATCGGTGTGAACATAGGCATTGTCCGAAGTGGTCAACAGACTGGTCACGGCAACGCCGCTTTGGGCCTCATCGTCTTCTTTTGCAGCATCATCCGAAAGAGCCATCGAATACGCCATGAACACATAGCCGTTTCCGGATGTTACAGAAGAGGTCTCCTGTGCCGTCGCCACCTCCGGAAGGAGGTACGTCCCAGACCGGTAATAATAGCCCTGGTTGTTCTCCAGAACAACGCCTTTGGATGCCGAAATTCCGTAATAGGCAAGAACCCGGTTCCAGTTCGTCATGTCCTCCGCTTCCTGAAAATTCGTCGTTGCGATCAGTTTTCCCCCGCCCTGCAGATAGGCAAGAACCTTGTCTGCGTCATCCGAGGACAAATCCGAGACCGGACCATTGATGATAAGAAGCGCACAGTCTTCGGGGACCGTGTCATTTTTCATAAGGTCCAGATCCTCGTATTCGCAGTTCAGCTTGGAAAGGACCGCCGTAAAGCTGCTGCCGATGCTCTCCTCCCCGTGCCCGGTCAGCATGTACACCTTAGGGAGTGAATCACTGATGACATAAGCAATCGCGGAATCAATCTGTCCCTCCGCATCGTACCCCGTCACCGTCTGCTGGTAGGTGGAATAATCGACTGTATAGTCATACAGGTCTGTATAATTGACCGCCTTGTACCTTTCCCCGCTCTCAACGATCAGGGAGTTCCAGGCGTAATCCATCACATCACTGTATTTCTGAAGGAACGAAGGATTGGAGGCAGGATCCACATATTCCACCTGCAGGTGGTCCGAAGATTCCTCCATCTGCCGGAGCGTAGAATCCAGCGCAGTGTCCCTATCCGAGCTGCTTGCCAGCACGTAAATCTCTACATCCTGATCCAGCTTCTGCAGATATTCCTTCGTGTCATCCGTCAGGGAATACAGTCCGCTCGTTGTCACATCGTGCGACGTATAAGCGGAGGGGAGCTGATTCACTGCAACATTCGCCGCCACGGTCACCGCCAGAACCAGCGCGATCAGCCCGGTGGAATAAGCCCCGAAGCTCAGTGTCTTCTTCGAGACCGAGTAGCGCCGCTTCTGAATCACCTGCGTGGTGAGGAACAGGAACAGGAAAATCACGGAGCCCAGATACACCATCGACGTCAGGTCGATTTTGCCGTTCAGGAAGGTATCAAAACGTGACGGAAGATCCAACGCCCCGAGCACCTTCGTAACCGCGTTCCCGTCCTGTGAAATCATGTTCTCCAGATTCGGCATGATCATGGACAGGAACAGACAGGCAAAAGAAAGCACCGCCGCAATGATTACGTTCTCTGTAAGGCTGGAGAGGAAAACACAGATTGCAAGCTCCGAAAGACCGAACAGCCACATTCCGAAAAGCGCCGTGTAGCTCTGCGCGAACGGAACGGTACCGAATCTGGAAAGAAGCAGCGGGTACAGGCAAAGTCCCAGCACCACGATGGTGTGCACCGCCGCAAGCGCCAGATATTTGCCAAACACCACCGCTCCGACTGAAACCGGAGCCGTCAGAATCATCTGATCTGTCTTCGCCTTCCGCTCCTCCGAAAAAGAGCGCATGCTCAGAATCGGGAGCATGATCAGCATGAAAATGGAGGACACCGACAGAACGGACGCCACGTCCGGATCAAGGCCGATCAAACAGTTCATCCCGATGTACAGGGACATCAGTCCCCACATTACCGCAAGGAACAGCCAGCCGGTGAATCCATGGAACAAGGACGCGAAATCTTTTTTGAAAATTGCCTTCATTCCCTGCTCTCCTCCTTCTTTGGCGTTTCTTTTGCCTGTACGGCCTCTGTACTTTCTGTTGCTTCTTCTGAAAGCTTCTCACCCGCGGCCTCTCCTTCCTTCACATTTTGAGAAGGAAGGTCCCCTGCATCCGAAGTCCCACGCCCGGTAAGGCTCAGGAATACATCCTCCAGAGACTTCTCCTCGCGGTTCATGCTGAGCACGGCTGCTCCGGCATATACCGCCGCGCGGGAAACCGAGGGGCAGATATCATCCCCGGAATCCGAGGTAATGGTGAAGATTAGCTCCTCGCCCTTCTCCCTGACCGAAACTCCGGTCACCCTCGGAATCGCGCAAAGGGCCTGCTCCAGCTCCTTCCGGCTTCCCTTTACGCGAAGTGTCACCTTCTGTGATGTCGTCATACGGGACTGCAGGTTCTCCGGCTGATCACTTGCAACAAGCCTTCCCTGATTCAGAATCCAGACCACGTCAGCAACCGCACTGACATCCGAAAGGATGTGCGAGCTCAGAATGATCGTGTGCTCCTTCCGGAGGGTTTTCAGATAATCAAACACTTCCTTCTGCTGCTCCGGATCCAGTCCGGACGTCGGTTCATCCAGAATCAGAATCTCCGGATTTCCCACAAGTGCCTGCGCGAGCCCGACGCGCTGCCGATATCCCTTGGACAGGTTCCGGATCAGTCTCCCCGGCACGTCCAGAATCCCGGCTGCATCCAGAACGTCCCGAACCGCTTCTTCCCGCTCCTTTTTCCGGATTCCTTTCAGCTCTGCAGCAAACCTCAGATACTCCAGGACAGTCATGTCCGTATAAACCGGCGGGACCTCCGGAAGATAGCCGATTTTCCTCTTTGCCTTCTCCGGTTCCTTCTGGACATCAATTCCGTCCATCAAAACGCTCCCGTCCGTCGCGGCCAAATATCCCGTCATGATGTTCATCGTCGTGGATTTTCCCGCGCCGTTCGGACCGAGAAACCCATAAATCCGCCCAGGCTCCGCCGTAAACGACAGGTCGTCCACCGCCTTATGGGATCCGTATTTTTTCGTCAAATGCTGTACTTCAATCATCGTTTCCTTTCCTTCCGCAGGCCTTCTGCATCTTCATCCTATTCTTTTGTACCAGTGAAATGTGTTTGAACTGTGTTCATTCCGTCATGAAACTGTGAGCAAGTTGTGAACGCCTGGCTTCCTTCTTTGTTCATAAACATTTCATAGAGTGCAAATAGATTTTCCACAGAGGCACTTCTATAATAAGAATCAGAGAATAAGAATCAGAGGCACCGCCCGCCGGTTCCCGGGATTTGTCCGAACCGCTTGCGCGGATTTCTCCTCACGCTGCCGCAGGGAAGCTGCGGCAAAAGAAAGGAAATGATTTATTATGTTTCATCAAACCACAGATCAGAGGGTTGCGCTTTTTCTCGCAGACGGATGTGAGGAAATCGAAGCGCTCACCGTTGCGGATCTTCTCTTTCGCGCCGGAATTCCCTGCACCACCGTTTCCGTAAAGGACACGAAGACCATCACCTCATCCCACAGCATTACCATCACCGCGGATACAACGCTTGAGGAGCTGGATCCGGAAGAATTCAGCATGCTGGTTCTGCCGGGCGGCATTCCGGGCACGCCGAATCTGGCCGCCTGCCCAAAGCTCATGGACGCCGTTGCCTCTTTTGCCCGTCGTGGACAGGATGGAAAGGCTGTAGCTGCCATCTGCGCCGCGCCGTCCATTCTCGCGAGTCTCGGCCTTCTTACCGGAAAAAAGGCGACCTGCAATCCCTGCGTAGAGGAATATCTTGATGAACATGGGGCAAAGCGCACCTGGGCGAGAGTGACCGTAGATGGGAACCTGATCACCAGCCAGGGAATGGGAACCGCCATCGCGTTCGGCCTTGCCATTGTAGAATACTATCTCGGCCACGCCGCCGCACGGGATCTTGGGAATAAAATTCTCTATCGGAAATAATATGCACGGCTGCCGCCGGTCGGCACTCTGCATACAGAGAGAATTCGCCTTCGCAAAATTTTCTCTGGTATCGTGAATTTTGCCTCAGCGAGGTATATTTTATGAACATTCTCTTCTTTCTGAAGCCAAAGGCAGAGCTGGATCTTGTCTATGAGGACGACACCATCGGCATGGCAATGGAGCGGATTGAGGATCACCAGTTTTCTTCCATTCCCATGATCAACGAGAAAACCGGAAAATACATCGGCACCCTCAGCGAGGGTGACCTTCTGCGCGCTTTGCGCCAGAATGCCGGCTCGCCGATCGGGTCCGAGAATCGCTCTGTCATGACCGTCAGACGAAAGCGCGACTACAAGTCGGTCCGCGCAGATTCCAACATTGAGGAGCTGTTCGCCTACGTCAAGGAACAGAACTTCGTTCCTGTCGTCGACGATACTGGCGTTCTGATCGGCATTGTCCTTCGCTCCACGATTCTGGAGTTCGTCTTCGGAATTCTGGATCAGGCACAGCCCCAGCGCAGCTTCAGCTATCCTGCAAAACCATAAGAAAAAGAGCCGTGAGAGAACAATGTCATTCTCTCACGGCTCTTTGTTTTGTTTTTCTATTGACCCATCCGGTCATTTGTCCTTTCCGGCAGCTTTCTTCTTTTCAGGGACCTTGTCCGGATCTTCGGCCGCAATGCCTTCCGGTGCCTTCCCGGTCGATTCGCGTACCACAAGCTCCGCCGCCATGATGCGGTCCTGCGGCTTTTTCTGCTTCTCGATCATGCCGAACAGTACGCTGATGGACGCCTTGGAAATCTCCGTAAATGGCTGCTGCATCGTGGTCAGTCTCGGGTTGTAATAGTCGCCTGTCTCAATGCCATCGAAGCCGATGACGGACACATCCTCCGGAATCCGCCGCCCGGTATCCAGAATTGCGCGGCACGCGCCCAGCGCAAGAACATCGGAGATGCAGAAAATGGATGTCATGCCCGGACTCTTCTCCAGAAGCTCTTTTGCCGCCCGATACCCGTTCGGAAGAGAATAGTGCTCGATTCCCTCTGCCACAACGGCAAGATATTCCTCCCGGAAGGGGATTCCACGATCTGTAAGCGCCTTCCGATAGCCGCGGAAACGGAGCTGACCGACCGAAGGAATGCCGAGACCCTCTGCGATGATGCCGATCTTCCGATGTCCCAGTCCGATCAGATAGCTCACCGCGTCATAGCTCGCCTGCACATCATCCACAGCGATGTTCGCATATCCGACCTTGCCGTTTGTGTGCTGTCCCGCACTTTCCTTTGCTTCCTCCGGATCCTCTCCGATGGTGGCAAAGACAAACGGAACGCCAATCTGCTGCAGTGCCTGACTGTCATGCGTAAAGTTGCCGCCAAGGAAAATAATGCCCTTGATCTTCCGCTCCTTCACAAGGCTGAGCGCCACCAGCACCTCATCCTCCATCGGACCGACGTGGCGCAGGATCGTCGTATAGTTCCGATCCTCCACGCTCTCTTCCATGACCTGGATCATCCGCATGAAAAAAGGGTTTGTGATTCCCTTGACCAGAAGAGCAATGCTGTTCGTCTCGCTCCTCTTCAGGAATCTCGCGGAATTGTTCGGTACGAATCCGGTCTCCCGGATCACCTCCATAATCTTTTCCCGGGTATCCGGATTGATGTCCGGATGATTGTTGAGTGCACGCGAAACCGTGCTGACACCGACGCCGCACTGGCGCGCAATGTCCTTAATGGTAAT
>CALEFO010000169.1 GCA_937877165.1 uncultured Lachnospiraceae bacterium
TATCCCGGTTAGAGAAGAACGGGGACTGCGGCAGAGAGTGTTTTATGGTATACTCTATTTTGTAAAATTCTGTTAACAGTTCGGGAATGTGCTGGGAAAGGCCGGACATTCCTGTGAATATGCCGGCTTTTCTTTAAGAAGCCGGCAGCTTCTTGAATTCCTGCCGGAGAGGCAGACGAGAGGGAGAAAACGGATATGAAAACATTTCTTGTAACCGGAGGGGCCGGCTTCATCGGCTCGAATTTTATTCATTATATGCTGAAGAAATACGGTGACAGCATCCGTATCATCAACGTGGACAAGCTGACCTATGCCGGAAACCTGGAGAATCTGAAGGATGTGGAGAATCTTCCGAACTACATGTTTGTGAAGGCGGACATCTGTGACAAGGAAGCCATCCGGAAAGTTTTCCGTGAGAACGATATTGACCGCGTCATCCATTTTGCAGCGGAGTCCCATGTGGACCGTTCCATTCGCGAACCGGAGCTGTTTGTCAAGACGAATGTCATGGGAACGGCGAATATGCTGAACTGTGCGAAGGAGGCGTGGGAGCTGCCGGAGGGACCGGATCCCCTCGGCAACTATAAGGAAGGCAAGAAGTTCCTTCATGTTTCGACGGATGAGGTGTACGGCTCCCTGCCGGAGGATCCGAACGCGTACTTCTATGAGACGACGCCCTATGCGCCGCACAGCCCGTACAGCGCGTCGAAGGCGTCTTCGGATCTTTTGGTGAAGGCGTATATGGATACCTATCATTTCCCGGCGAATATTACGAACTGCTCCAATAACTACGGCCCTTATCAGTTCCCGGAGAAGCTGATTCCTCTGATGATCAACAACGCGCTCTCCGGAAAGAGACTTCCGGTTTACGGAGACGGTAAAAATGTCCGTGACTGGCTGTATGTGGAGGACCACTGCAAGGCAATTGACCTTGTTCAGGAGAAGGGAAAGCTGTTCGAAACCTATAATATCGGCGGCCACAATGAGAAGCAGAATATTGAGATCGTGAAGACAATCATCGAGGTTCTGCGTGAGGAGCTGGATGATTCTGATCCGAGAAAGAAGAATGTCAGCGAAGACCTGATCGAGTACGTGGAGGACCGCAAGGGGCATGACCGCCGCTATGCGATCGCACCGGACAAGATTCACAGGGATCTTGGCTGGCAGCCGGAGACGATGTTCAAGGAAGGCATCCGCAAGACCATCACATGGTATTTCGATCACATGGACTGGATGGAGCACATCACGAGCGGCAACTACCAGCAGTATTATGAAACCATGTACGGAGACAAGAAGGTGCTGAAATGAAGGGAATTATTCTTGCCGGAGGATCCGGCACGAGGCTGTATCCTCTGACTAAGGCAATCTCAAAGCAGATTATGCCGGTTTATGACAAGCCGATGATCTACTATCCGCTTTCTACCCTCATGCTGGCCGGAATTCGGGAGGTTTTGATCATCTCAACGCCCAGAGACCTTCCTGTTTTCGAGGATCTTCTGGGAGACGGCTCTCAGCTGGGAATGAATTTCTCCTATGCGGTGCAGGAGCATCCGAACGGACTGGCAGAGGCGTTCATCATCGGCGCGGATTTCATCGGCGGTGATTCGTGCGCACTGGTTCTTGGTGATAATATTTTCTACGGTCAGAGCTTTTCGAAGGTCCTTCGGAATGCAGCGGAGCGGACAAGCGGCGCGACCATCTTCGGCTATTACGTCAAGGATCCGACCGCATACGGCGTGGTGGAATTTGATGAGGATGGCAAGGCCATCTCCATCGAGGAGAAGCCACAGAAGCCGAAGTCCAATTATGCGGTTCCGGGACTGTACTTTTACGACAATGACGTTGTGGAGATTGCCAGGAATGTAAAGCCATCCGCAAGAGGTGAGATTGAAATCACCAGCATCAACAACGAGTATCTCCGGAGAGGAAACCTTTACGTGGAGCAGCTGGGCAGGGGCTTTGCGTGGCTTGACACGGGAAGCCATGATTCCCTTCTGGACGCAGCCAACTTCGTAGCGACCTTCCAGAAGAGACAGGGATTGTATGTGTCCTGTATTGAGGAAATCGCCTACAAGAAGGGCTTCATTGACAGAGAGCAGCTCCTGAAGCTGGCAGAGCCTTTGATGAAGACGAACTATGGCCGGTATCTGGTGGAAATTGCCAACGGACTTGGATGATCGGCGGGATACCGCAGAGGGATGAATATAAGAGAAGAGAGGACGGTTTTTGCGGATTTCTCTTGATGCTGCCTAAGAACGGCAGCGGGAAAGGATAAAATGGGACAGATTCAGGTAGAGGATAACTGCGGCGGCATTCAGGGCCTGAAGGTGATCACGCCTACGGTTCATGGGGATGACCGCGGTTATTTCATGGAGACTTATCAGCAGAAGGATTTCGCGGCAGCGGGAATTGATGTGAATTTTGTTCAGGACAATCAGTCCTCCTCTAAAAAAGGTGTACTGCGCGGACTTCATTTCCAGATTCAGTATGCACAGTCGAAACTGGTGCGTGTGGTAAACGGTGCGGTTTATGATGTTGCCGTAGACCTGCGCCCCGGATCGGAGACCTTTGGAAAATGGTTCGGCGTGCTGCTTTCTGCGGAGAACAAGAAGCAGTTCTTCATCCCGAAGCACTTCGCACATGGATTTCTTGTCCTTTCGGATGAGGCGGAGTTCTGCTACAAGGTGGACGATTTCTGGCATCCGAACGATGAGGCTGGTATTGCGTGGAATGATCCTGCGATCGGCGTGGAATGGCCGGAGCTGATGGGAGACTATCAGGGAACGCCGTCGGCGGAGGGCTATTTTCTGAAGGACGGAACCGCACTGACACTTTCGGAAAAGGATCAGAAGTGGGGCGGACTGGACACTTACAGGAAGGAAAGAAATATCTAATTCATGGATCAGAACCGCAGAAAAAAACGGACAGTCCTTGTGATCGTCTGGGCGGTGGCTGCTGTTCTGGCAGCGGCGCTGCTGCTTCATAATAATGTATTGGAAGATCCGGATACAGCGAGATTAAAGAAAATCTCCGGCTGCCTTTTGCTGGGCGCCGGTGTTTTTCTGTTTACCCTGTTTCAGGACCGGGTCATGGCACTCCCCCTGGAGCTGTATCAGAACCGGAGGCTGATCTGGAGACTTTCCAGAAATGATTTCAAGAAACGCTACGCGGGCTCCTACCTGGGAACCATCTGGGCCATGGTTCCGCCGATCGTGACGGTTGCCATGTACTGGGTGGTGTTTGACCGCATTTTTGGATCGGGCCCTCAGGTGACCTATACGGGCGGTGAGGTTCCGTATGTCCTCTTCCTGACGGCGGGGCTGGTGCCGTGGTTTTTCTTCTCGGATGCCGTGATGGGCGGAATGACATCCCTGATGGAATACAATTATCTGGTAAAAA
This sequence comes from uncultured Lachnospiraceae bacterium, assembly GCA_937877165.1. Taxonomy (GTDB): domain Bacteria; phylum Bacillota; class Clostridia; order Lachnospirales; family Lachnospiraceae; genus CAG-791. The sequence goes on from CALEFO010000169.1 coordinate 3,400, forward strand.
AGGTGGTATTCAAGGTCAGCATCCTGCCGATCATCAAGGTGACGGCGGCCCTGTTCGTACATATTGGCTTTTCCGTGGTACTGGTGCTGATTGCGGCCTTCTATGGATATACGCCGAATGTTTATACGCTGCAGCTGTTTTATTATACTTTCTGCGAGTATGTTTTCATTTTGGGCCTGTCCTATGCGACCTGCGCAATTGTGATTTTCTTCCGGGATCTGCAGAATCTTGTTTCGATTATGATGCAGGTCGGAATGTGGGCAACTCCGATTCTGTGGAACATCAACACGCTCCGGGAGAAATACAAGCCGTTTATTAAACTCAATCCGATGACCTACATCGTGGAAGGCTATCGGAGTTCGGTGTATGAACACCAGTGGTTCTGGGAGCATTTCTATTCCTCGACGTATTTCTGGATCGTCACCGCACTTCTATTTGTGGTGTCGGCCCTGATCTTCAAAAAACTGAAACCACAGTTTGCAGACGTCATGTAGGACAGCGCCTTGCGGGCATACGCCTTCGGGGAGCTTGCTCATCGGAAGGCGTATGGACGCAAAGGCATTGGACGACTGTCCAACATCAGGAACCTGTGACCGCAGGGAGAAAGTTCCTGATGGCTGTCCGTAGGGAGAAAGAATCAATTTAAACATGCAGGATACAGCAATTCAGGTGTCACACCTGACCAAACAGTACAAGCTCTATAATCACAACCGTGACCGTGTGGCGGATGCGCTGGGTTTTGGCAAGAAGGCGCACTATACCGAGCATCTGGCATTGAATGATGTCAGCATGACCATCCATAAGGGGGAAACGGTTGGCATCATCGGAACCAACGGCTCCGGCAAATCCACCATCCTCAAGATCATTACCGGCGTGCTCACGCCGACCTCTGGGGACGTGCAGGTCAACGGACGGATTTCGGCACTTCTGGAGCTGGGGGCCGGCTTCAACATGGAGTACAACGGCATAGAGAACATTTATCTCAACGGAACCATGATCGGCTTCAGTGAGGATGAGATCAAGGCGAAGCTCGATGACATTCTTGCCTTTGCGGACATCGGTGACTATGTGTACCAGCCGGTCAAGATGTATTCCAGCGGAATGTTCATGCGCCTTGCCTTTGCCGTCGCGATCAACATTGATCCGGAAATTCTGATCGTCGATGAGGCGCTGGCAGTCGGCGATGTCTTTTTTCAGGCGAAGTGCTTCCACAAGTTCGATGAATTCAAAAAGGCGGGCAAAACCGTCCTTTTCGTCTCCCATGACATGTCCAGTATCAGCAAGTATTGTGACCGGGTTGTCCTTCTGAATCAGGGCGTAAAGCTTGGCGAGGGCAGACCGAAGGAGATGATCGATATTTATAAGCAGGTTCTGGTCGGTCAGTACGATCCGAATGCTGCTGCCGCGAAGAATGAGGATGAGGCACAAGAACAGGAGACCGCAGGATGCGGCATTGCCGAGAATCCGGATAAGCTGGAATACGGCTCCGGCAAGGCAAGAATCGTCGCCTATGATATTCTGGATTCTTCCGGCAAGGTGAATTCTACTATCCTGAAGGGGAGCGAGTGCACATTCCGGATGAGCGTGGAATTTCTGGA
>CALEFO010000170.1 GCA_937877165.1 uncultured Lachnospiraceae bacterium
CAGAGACTGCGTTTTCTCCTTTTTCAAAACAGGATAACATTCCGCAAGCTCCGCAATCGTCTTCTCTGAAATGTAGGAAACAACATTCTCCGGTCCTCCAGCAGGTTCCATGCACCACTGAATATCCAGATGGATCAGGTCATACTGATTCAGATGTCTGCGAAAATCAGGACTCTGACTGATCTCCAGACCTGCAAACATCTCCTCGGAATTGCAGCCCTTACTGTAATAGGCCGTCAGCATATTGGCCGTAATCGACTTCCCGAATCGTCTGGGACGGCTGTTGCAGATATACCCCTGAAGCGTCCCGAGCACCCGGTTGGTGTACTTCAGAAGACCAGTTTTATCTACATAAATTTCCGAATCAAGGGCAACCTGAAATGCCGTATGATCTGGATTTACAAACATTCCCATAGCAAAACTCTTTTCTTGTTCAGACAAATCGTCAGGTACTAATCTCTCTGCGGCTCACTCTTCATGATCCATCTTCGTGATATAATCCGCCGCGGTTTTCTCAAATTCCTCTAGCTTCGGCAGATACCATTCCACAATTCTGCCCACCGCTTCCCGAGCCAACGAGGCGAGGCTGCTCTGAAAACTGCGAAAGCGATTAATATACTTCTTTTCCATAGAGGTCCATATCCTCCTTCAATGCCGCATTACGAATATGATCATACCGGAACAGATCAATTTTCTTCAGCGTGGGAATGGCATCAATCTCTTCCTGCATTTTCTCATAAGAGACGCCGCCCTTCACGACAAAGTCCAGATCACTGTCCGCCCTTGCCTTCCCTTCCGCATAAGAGCCGAAGAGATACAGATGCTGTACTCCATACTCCCTGCAGATTTCCGCCACCCGGCTGATGATCTCCTCCGGACTTAAATCACGCGGCTCCCCGCCGGAAAAACTCTCTGCCATCCCATCGCCTTCCTTCATAAGCTGTCCGAATTCTGGCTAATTCCGAATCGAATTTGGAATTAGCCAGAGCATAGCAAGCTCCCATTCGCGGGTCAAATTCCCGGGTCCTTCACCGGCTCTGCGTCCTCCGTGGAATACGTGGCCGCTTCCGTAGAAGCTTCCGAAGAACCGGCATCCTGAGAGGAAGTCCCATGCCCGGTCTCTCCGCTCTCCGCCGGACCCGTTCCTGCATTACCTGAAGTCTGATCCGTACCGGCGCCGTCCTGCGTCTCTCCTGTGCCTGACGACTCTGTATTGCCCTGATCCACCGGGTCGCTTTTCGTCGTCCCGTCAGCAGCAGAATCTTCCGTCCCTGCCGCATTGCCGGTCTGCGCGGTTCCGGAAGTCTGAGCCGTGTTATCGGTCTTCGCTGTTCCGGCGGTCTGTGTGTTATCCTCCGTCAGCATAGTACCTGCCTGGTCGGATTTTCCGGTCCCTGAAGAGTTTCCCGAAGCACCTGTAGAGGCCGCGTCCGTATCGTCATCCAGAACATTGCCGTTCTCATCCATCCGGAGCGTTCCGTCCTTCGCCTTCGCAATCGTATCGTCGTCCGGTACCCAGACCGCTGCCAGCGTCATGTCCTCCGTTACCGTAATCACGGCATCCGGCGCATAGTGGTAGGACTTCGTTCCGGTCTCCAGCTCGTAGACAGCCTTGGAGGAACCGGATGTCTTCGTCTGGTTCGGCTCCGTCTGCCCATCCTTCGTCTCTCCGGAACCCTCCGCCGCATTCTCGGAGGAATCCGTCCCGGGTGTCTCCTCCTTCTGCAAATTGTCCGAAGCGGAATCCGCATCGCTTTCTTCCGTCTCCGCATCGCCGTCCGAAATCTTGTTGATCTTCGTCACGATATCCGAAACCGTGGTCTTTTTCTCCGAAGCGGACAGATCCGACGGCGAAGTAATGAGCCAGCCCAGAAGCTTCCAGCCCTTGCGTTCAGGCACAAGTTCCGACAGATCCAGCGTCTCTTCCTCCTCGCCGAGTTCCACCTGAACCTTATGGCGCTCCTCTTCCGAAATGGAAGCCTCTCCTGCGACATCCGAGCTGTTGGAGTCACCGGACACCGCATCCGTGTCTTCTGCAGAAACAGACATCACCGATGCCTCCGTCGAAAGCGAACGAACCAGATCCTCAGAGAAAACAGCCTTGCCTCCTGCATCCAGCGTAATCGTACGTGCCGCTGGCATAGCTCCGTCAGTCAGCTTCCAGTCACCATAATTCGTGATTGCAGAACCGCAGGGGAAGGGATACTTCTCATTCTTCAGCTCTGCCTGATAAGCAGTTGTTTTGCCATCTTCTACTGCACTACCCAGATCAGAACCGCATTTTCCCTTTAATTCTTCACCCGAAACATAAGTGATTCCTTCCGGCGCACCAGCGGCAGAATACGTTCCCTGATACCCGTCGTTCTCGGAAAGCCTCATGGCATAGCAGTTCTCATAGGAGCCCGCGTCCGCATCGCTCCCTATGCTGCCGAACGGAGCATAATTGATTCCATCCAGATTCGTCAGCTTCCAAATTGCTGCATAAGAATTCTTAATAACCGTGCTGTCGTCAGAGCCTTCTGCTTGCTGATTGTTGACCACAAAGCCTGCAGCCCGATTGTCATCTCCAGCGCCTGATTTCTGGTAACTCTCTTCTCCCAAGCTGTGTGACCGATCGATCGTCCCGGTATTCGTCCCTACGAAGCCGGAAATCGTTGTTCCCTGTTGTCCTCCGCAGGTGATCTTTGTATTCGCATAGCTTCCCGTAATGGTGCCGGCATTTGTCAATGCAAAGCCTGCCACATCCTTCAATCCGTTTACCTGACCTGTCACACTGCAGTCCGTGATCTCTGCTCCCTTGCCATTGCTGCCAACAAAGCCTGCCGCTTCATTCACACCAGAGGTCCCGGAGGAGCTTCCAATCTTCATATCAGAATAATTGGTGGTTCCATATACCTGGCAGTTGGAGATCGTTGCCTTCGCGCCGGAGCTATTATTGGAAGAGGTCCCAACGGATCCATCTGTATTTACTGTATTCTCACCAACAAAGCCGTTACCCTTGACGGTGCAGTCAATCACCTGGCAGTTTTCGATGATGGCATCAACGGCAACAGTGATCTTATCTGAACTTGTCTCTTCTACAGGCCATTTACAGTTGGTAATCGTTTCTTCTGAAACCTGCTCTGTATTCCTGTCTGTCCAGTTCCAACGGTTATACCAATATTCATACGTTTTTTTCCACTGCGGTGCCTGAATAAAGACTGCTTGATTCTTCGCAACAAACCCATCATTTGTAATAGATTTACATCCCTCTACTCTTGAATTTGTAACGTTTCCTCCTGCATTTTTCCATAAAAAGCCAGCACCCTTTATTGAAGAATTGACAACGCTGCAGTTCGTAATTGTACCAGCATGCATATTACTGCTGCGCTGGTATGTAATTTCTGTTGTGTACTGGCAAGCCCTTCCCTTTCCCTGAATATAAGGCTCCATGTCTCGACGTGTGCTTCCCTGCCTAGGTTCCTCCCTTACTTCGGTCAGCACATTCTCCGGAACATCGCCATTTTGATACACCAGTCCTGCACTGCCAAGCTCAGAATTCTGAACAGTGATATTCTGAATCGTTCCATAATTGTATTCTACGAATTCTCTCTGTCCGCCATGTGCAATATCTCCATCCTTCGCTTTCGTTGACGACGTCCCTTGCAGGTTTGCCTGATCGATCACCAGAGAACCCACTTCACCGCCCGGAGCCACAACATCTGCAAAATCATATTTGAGATTCTGCAGCATAACGGATCTGTCACTATATGTTCTTCCTGCATAGGTTCCATCCAGGCGGTCGAAATTGATATTCGCACCATTGACATTGATGTCCAGATCCTGACGGACTTTCAACCCGCCCGCATAGTTTTCATTCGAGGTACTCAGGTAGCTGCAGCGTTTTGTATTGTCCTTATCAAAGTTACTGCGAAGATTGTTGAAATCTGCAACCGTCTTCTTGTTCCAAATGCCTGCATCCCAATCTGACAGCGCCTGAAGCTGACGCAAGGATCGTATCCGATAATCGTGTTCTTGGCCACCGTCCCTCGTTGAGACAAAGGTGATCTCACTGGTATTCGATGTTCCCTGTGATGTCACATTCGGTGCCTTGACCGTATCCGCAAAGAATGGCTGGAAAGAAAATTTCGCCATCGGAGTCATGCCCTTGGTCGAATAGATTGCAATTCCAACGCCTTCACTTTCCTGGGTCAGCGTCTGCCAAGAGGCAAAGTTCTTCGCTGTATCCTCATAATTCAGATACTGATCCGGCTGGAAGATATAAATCTTGTCTGTATCTTTTTTCGTCAGCCCCTGCAAATTTCCAAGTGCCTGGACAAGTTCAGAGTCAGAAGAAACTTGTGTCAGAATCTGCGTATTCGCATTATTCACCGGAGAGGAAACCGCTCCGCTGTTGTCCGCACGTCCAAAGGAGCTCCAGGAGCTGTTGGTTCCGGCAATCAAAAGATAACCATCTTCGTCAACAGTCTTCCCTGTTGTAACCAGCAGACCATTTTCCAAGTTAGCTCCGGAAGTTTTTAATTCCGTATAGTTCTCACCGTTTTCCGTCGTATAGCCATGGAAATAATACTTTCCATCCACTTTCTCATAATAAAGCAGAGTGTAGCTGTCCGGATCCGCATGAGACCAGTCACCATATGCGGTCATTTCGGAAGGCATCGGATAAGGGTAGGTCTGATGTTCGGTATCATTCGGTATATACTGATAATAAGCGGTCGTGGTATCCGCTCGATCATTCAATCCGTCGATATGCAGACTACAAAGCTGCTGATAGGTCAATCCTCTTACCTGATTGGAATAATCAATCAGTTCTCCATTTTCCACAAAAAGTGCAGAATCTGTCAGATAAAAATCGTTCTGAATTTTCTGCTTATTGGAAGAAGGATCATAAAACGGATACCAACTTTTGGCCTCAACCCTCCAAAAGGCTGTATAGCATTCTTGAATATCGACTGGATTTTGCACGCTACCAACACATCCGTAGCTATTATTCAAAGCCATTATTTGTCCAAGTGCATGACTCTTTGTAAGGCTTGTATTGCCACTGTTCCCATTAATTAACCTACAAAAGCCAAATGCGTCATGGTGCGCATTGATTAAAACATTAGAATAACACTGATCCACTTTTCCACTTACAAAATTATCTATAAATCCCGATACATTGTATCCGTATACCGTTCCTGTAACAAAACACCTCGAAATGTTTGAATTTTCTTGTTGTCCAATAAACCCTGACACATCATCCTGCGAAGCTGTATTTTGCCCTATTGCCAAGTAATCATATTCTCCATTATCTGCATTTTCTACAGAATAATTCGAAGGCTTCTCTTTTTCATAAAGATCTTTATTCGAATATAATCCGCATTCATCGATATCTACGCTATTAATTCCAATGAACCCGTTCTCAGATATTTTTGCATTCACAATAGAACAATTTTCTATCGTTCCAATGTTTTCTGTTTTCCCTGCCTGATGGATGAATCCATCTCCATATATAATTGCATTATTAATATGACAATTCTCTATGATTCCTCCATCCATTGTATCTGCAAAACCACCATGTTGAGATGGCATGTTCTTATCACCAAGCGAGGCATCATCAATCATGACATTTTGTACTCTTGCTTCTTTCCCTTGAATGCTTTCTATAAAATGTAATGCCCGCATATCTTTAATTTGCAAATTACTTATAATGCCCTGTACTTGCTTTGCAAAGGGACCACGATAACCAATCAACTCATAATACGAATCTTGTTTTATTCCACATTTTGCACTCCGAAATTCAGATTTATATGAAATCTTCTCAAATGTAGGAGATTGGTGAGCATCTACTCCATCTATCTGCAAGGGATTAGAAAACTGAACATCTGCGGAAAAAGAAATATCCAATTGTTGCTCTACAATCATCTGTTTATCATTATTCAGATAAGCTGTTTTGTTGTTATTTTCGCATTTTGCAAGAAGTTGTAATTGTCTTGCACTTCGGATTATCGCCTGAGCCTTTCCAGATCCTTTCGAAGCTTTTGCAACGCTTTTAAGGTTCCCACTATCGGCACTTTGAACCGTGTCCGCAAAAAATGGAAGGTATGTAAATGCTGCTTTAGGCTGTTTCTCAGTTGACCACACTGGAATATCCCAAATAGCAAGAACTGCTCCAAATTTGTCTGTATTAGATGGATTATAATAATATGAGTTTTCAGTATTTGATGGATCAAAGGCCACATAGTATGCACAATAGTCTTTGAGAGAATTGCACAAATTCTTGTCCAGATTATATTTGTTTACATTTGCTATTTTAGCAAAGTCATGGCCAGCACCTTTTATTCCTTCTTCAATATTACCAAAGCCGAAATGGAGCTCTTTTTCCGCATCTGCTATATCGTTCCGAACTAGCAATAAATAGCCATCCTCTGTTACATATTTTCCTTTATCATGTACAAACGGATCACTCGTTCCATCATTTGAAACCTCTGTATAAGTTGCATCCTGTGCAGAATCTCCCGAGGCGAGCATATATCCATGGTAATAAAAAGTATCATCCCCTTGAATTCTTTCATAATAGATGAGTCCATAAGCTCCATCCAAAGACTGTTTCTCCGGAACTTCCCAATCACCAATCTGGGCATACTGATTTCCGTCTGCACTCTCTCCTGTCACTTTATCTCCGGTATTCGGATCATAAAGAGTACGAACAGGTGCAGATGTCACTGTTTTTAAAGGGTATGCTATGCTTTGCAGGTTGCTATCAAAGCAATAGGTTTTCTGGTTGGAAGGAACTTCCTTTCTCAGAGGGCTTTCATTATCATAGTAATCCGCACTGGAAAGCTTTCCCGTAAGGCTATTCTTCATTGCTTCCGTGTCAACAGTATCCCCAAGAGTGCCAACCGCAGAATACGCCGCACCTTTCAGTGCATCCAAATAGCAGTTATTACTTCCTGTAATGCTGCCAAGTTTTCCGGCATAAGCGCCATAGTGTGGTGTTGCCTGTGTCGCCTCTTTCTCTCCTACCGCATACACACGGCCAATACAATACGTATTTGTTGCATTCAGTTGATCAACGTGCCCAACCAAGCCGCCTGCATCTGCCGCACTGGTGCTTGTCGCACTTCCCTTTTTCACTGCCACGGAACTTGTGGAATAAGCATTCTGAATTGTCAGGCTGTTTCCTGTATACGTTCCAAGAATTCCACCTGCTCCAGCTCCTTTCTGGAGATAAACATTGTAGCGTCCTTGCCCACTGGAACTATCCGCATACTTTCCACCGGTTGTCCTTCCACCAGAGTAGCTGTTCTGAATCGTAACCGTTCCGGAAGCGCTGCCGACAAGACCGCCTGCGCCTGTAGAAGAATCACTTACATTCGTAATTCCATCGGTCTGGACATACATGGATGCCATGCTGTCCGTGATACTCATCTGTCCGGTTTTGCTGTCTCCGACAAGGCCGCCTGTTGAGCCGCCAGCTTCAATCTGATCGTTAGTCCCCGACCCGGAAACCGCAGAATGGCTGATGATAAGCTGCGCCGTTCCGTTTTCGGCCACACCAACAAGACCGCCTGCCATTCCCTGGTCAGCGATCACACGAATATAATGATTATCCGCTCCCTCTCCTGCATCCTGATCTGCCTTCGGTGTCAGGACGGTAAGATTGTCCAGCGATACCGTTCCGACAGAAATCTTGCCGACTGCACCACCAGCGGCCTTAACCTTGTTCTTCTTATTACTACCTGATCTTTCTCCAAGGTCTATCGAATTGGCAGAAAGATTGCAGTTGCTCAGTGTCACATTTGAGGAACCTGCTGCAACATAGCCGACAAAACCACCGACCGTTCCGTTTCCGTTATTATCACCTGCAGCATAGGCATGCATGGTACGTGCCGTAAGCGGAACATTCTGAACCGTTGCAGCAATATTATTTCCAGTACTACTATTCTGCCCGATTCTGCCAATCAGACCACCCGCATTTCCGGCTGTCTGCCCGCTTTGTCCAAGAGTGAAATCTCCCTGCACTGTCAGAATGACTTCATCTGCGGCATCTCCGCCGATTGTAACTGCAGTTGCACCACAGGCTCCGATCAGCCCGCCAATATTGGTTCCTGCCACTGTCAAGTTAACATCTGCATTCGTATTCGCTGACACCGTCTTCACGGATGATTTCGTAATACTCAGCTTGGATACCTGTCCCGCAACACTGCCGATCAGCCCGCCTGCTGCACTGTCAGAAGCCGTATGATCTGCCTTGATTGCAAAAGAAGCCTGATCCGATGCTGCAACCGTGACATCACGGAAGGTCTTCGCCGCAGATTGTCCATGCCCTTCGCTTTCCGGTGTTTCATTCTTATTGGTTGCCAGTACATTTACCGATTCCAGGGAGACTTCCCCGAACGCAAGGCTGCCGATCACTCCGCCCGATGTCTGTTTTCCGCCAAGTCGGCTTTCCGCAGATATAAAGCGGATATTCTTCAGTGTGGTATTCATTCCAGCGGTGACACTGCCGATGATTCCGCCGATCGTTCCTGTATTCAGGTTCTGGTCCTTTTCATCAATGCCGCCATTGACAGCCTTTGCTATCAGATCTGCATTTTCAAGACTGACAGATTTTCCGCCTTCCACACTGCCAATCAGGCCGCCAAGAATACTGTTATTCTTATCCTTACGGCCATTCATAGTCAGAGTATCCGCTTCCAGGTACACCTTCTGCAGAGTCAACGCATCATCCTGCGCAGATGCAGTATCTGCAACCTTTCCGATCAGGCCGCCCGCAGCCGATCCATCTCCTTTTACGGCATTGAGTGTCAGAGCTCCATTGAGTTTAATATTCGTTTTCCAACTTTCTGTCTGGTCGTTCGAATCACCAATCATCACTGTACCGGATTTGATTTCACCGATCATCCCGGCTGCAATATTTCCTTCCACGCCAATATCGGCGGTTTTCTTTGTTTCAAAATCTCCTGCCTGAATCGTAACGTTTTTAATTATAAATTTTCTGGTGAGATCTCCCTGCTGCGAAGTCTTCCCTTCCTCATCAGGCAGCTTATGGTCTGCATCAATGGAACCGATCAGAAGAGATGCAATTCCGTTTTCGGAATGTACCATCGTTCTTGTCGCAGCAGGCGAAATTTCCACCTTGCTGTTTCCGGTTGTAATTCCATTCCCGTTTGCTCCATCCGGATACCAGACGATATGCACATTCTCGACGGATGCACTGCCATTGTCCGCATACCCGCTGTTTGCCTTTGCAATCAGCAGCGCTGCTGTCGGTACTTCTGCTCCTGTCACATGATCAGAACCAGTTTGAATGTCTCCGGTTACACAGGATGTGGAGTCTGCAATGACAAGATCAGACACTTTGATCACCGCTGCCGCCCGGTTGATAAGCGCCGATTCCTGTTTACCTTCAAAGCGGAATGCCGCCAGCATATGGTTATTTCCCTCGAAGGTCTTAATGGCAGTGTTCGTGATGCCGTAGCAGGCACCCTTCGCAATTTCTGCTGCAGCATTTTCGGATCCGCCGGCTTTCGCACCGTCTCCATTGGAGTTTCCGGAATTTTCATCTGCATTTTCCCCGGTATTTCCCACGCCGGTTCCGGCCTGATACGGGTAAACCTGGATCTCATCCTTTGCAATGGAGGTGCTTCCGTCCGCGCAGTAGCCGAACGGACTGGTCATCCCAGTTGCAGATGCAATGGCAGGAAGAAAGGCCGTCACGGTTTCGTTCTCGTTCTGGTCCTTCGCCACCTTCCCGGCTGCGGCATCCTCATCCCAGAAGAGATTCCGGACCACCGATACCGTATCAATCGTTGTTCCGCTTTTGATCTGTGTAAAATCAACGCCGGAAACCTCCGTGGAGAGGTTTTCCAGGTGTCTCGGATTGGAAACAGTAACAATCACCTTTCCTGTTTCCCAACCAAGCGCGTTTTTCTCCTGTTTCACAGAATTGAACAGGCTGTTCACGGTGACTGTCTGGGAGACATCCTCACCGCCGTTGTTGCTGTGAAGCGTCACCGTGATCTTAATATCCTCTCCCGGAATAAACTGCGCGCTCCCGCCGTTTTCTCCGGAAGCCGCGCCAGCAAAAAGGTCGGCAAAATGACCATCTTCCCGGACAATGCTGTCCAGAACAATGGCATAGTATTTTGCCTTCACCGATTCTGTTTTCTGCACTCCGCCTTCGTCCGCAGAGCGTCCCGGAACGATCACAGAAAACTCTTTTGCACTGTCACACGCCAGTACGGACCTGCTGAAGGAATCTGTTCCGCTGCCAACCTTTGCCGGATCCACGGTTTTCTCCACCGCAGCCTTACTGGTTTCGCCCTCAAAGGTGAGCTTCAGCTGCGTCTGAAAGGTCCCGGCACCGCCCTGTGCAGAGACATGACGGTGATAGTTCTTATCCACGACATACAGAACCAGAGATTCCGCATTGCGCACGGCAACCGAAGGTGCATAGAGATCCCCGGAATTCTTCAGCTCGCCCAGTGCGCCGCCGTAATAACCGATGATCGTGCGCTTGCCATTCTCATCCTTGTAGTCTCTTCTTGCATTCGCATCCGTGCGGCTGACGTTTGCTGCATCCTCTGCCGTGATTGCATGGTCTGCGTCCGTATAAAAAACGCCGTACACGGTTCCGCTCACCGCGTCATATTCGACATAGAAATGATGCCCGCGAAGCGTCTCATCGATGGAGCCCTCCGGGAGAATCAGCGACACGGCACCCTTCTGCACGGCTTCAACACTTTCTGTCGTGAAGGAATAGAATTTGCGGCTGGACGCATCCTTGTCCGTGCTCTTATCATAGCCGGTCGGCCCGTTCTGCAGCCAGGTTCCGCGTGCGGCTTCGGCTTCCGATGCCGCTCCGCTCGTTTTCTTCAGGAACGCATCCCACTGGCCGTTTGCCTCGGCCGCCGTCAGATGATTCTGCGCCGCAATGAAGATTTCCTGTGCGGTTTCGTCCATCTCCATGCGTTTTAAGTTTCGCTGGTGGGCGATCACCGCCACAAAGCCAAACCCGCACAGGATCACGATGATTGCCACCGTGATCAGCATCTCCGCCATCGTAAATCCATTATCGTTCCTGTGATATCTTCTCATCTGACGCTCCGTGAGGTTGTAATCCGGCTCTTCTCTCCCAAATCAAGCCAAAATTTATAACTTAAATCCAATGTTCTGTCTATGTGAAGCAGAATATCTGCTGACCAGCCTTGAAATAGAATCCGTCCCGATTTTATTCCGCATAATTTTCCGGAACTCCATCCGACTTATTCGATACGCTATTGTACGTATTTCAGTTTGTTGTGCACGCAGACCGTTGCCTCCTCGACAATCTGGCCCTCTTTTTTGCTGTTTTTGATCTGGATCTTTAACGTAAAATAGCCGCCGTCCCCTTTCGACTGCGGCTTTGTCACAGAAAGTGACTCAATATAGGCATACAGACCCCGCGTCTGTACTTTGTCCGGCAAAAGAGGAATCTTTCCTCCCTCGTTTCCTTTCGGAAAAATCTGTATTCCACTCTGTGCCGTATCGGAAGCTCCACCGGTTCCCGAATAGGCTCCGTTCTGATACTGCATCTGATATCCCCGGTCCCCGGCATAGAAAAAGGCATTCTCTCCAACCGGACTTCCGTTCTGGATCAGAGTTACCGTCTGCTGGCTGCCCCCTGAAGTCTGCACGGCATCGCAGGAGGTCACCGAGGACAAATCCTCCGTGACCGCGCTGACGGTCGTTGCCAGGAGCGTCTGCGCATCCGCCCGGAGACTGATTCTCTGATAGACATTCCGTGCGGCAACAATGCCGCCCGCCATTGCCATCGTGACAAGTCCGATCAGGACCACCGTCATCAGAGTCTCTGACAGGGTGAAACCGTCCGTATTATGAAGTTTGTTCCGCGTCCTGCGGATCAGCCCCTTGTTCATACCATCCTGCTCCCGAAATTTCCTCTGCACTGCCGTTCTTATTATTTATAAAATCAGCAAAACGCATTTATCCGATGAATGACCGGCTCCGTTTGCATTCTCATTTCTGCAATCAGCATGTTTATTTCTGCTTACAATACTTTACCGTTTCAATTTCACCGTTTTTATTCTTGATAATCGTCATCGTGACCGCTTCCTGACTTGTTGGCTTCATACTGTCGCCTTCCTTCCAAAGGCTGACATATCCCGTCTCTGCTGCGCTCGTATAGCTGTCTGTATCACCAGAAGCATTTTTCTCTACAGCGCTTCCATTGGATTCGATGAAATTTCTCTGATCCAGGTAAGACGCATATGCCTCTTCCGATCTGGTTACAATCCGGGTTGCCGCAGAGGTCATAGTGGCCAGCATCAGGGCAGCCAGTGCAACGATCAGCATCGCCGCAAGTGCTTCTCCGATGGATTCCCCTCGTTCGGAGTGAATTTTCTTCTTCAGATTCATGTTCATTTGGAAGGCTCCTGCTCTTCTCCTGCATCAAGCCACTGAATCTCACAATGAATGATGCGCTTGTTCTGCGTCGTTTCAATCCCATCACTGCCCGCTTCCGGCTTTACCGACTCGTAATCCATGGAAATCGCAGGATACAGAACAAAGCTGTCGGTCATTGTATAAGCGGACTGCCATCCTGATTTTCCAGTCTCCGAAGAAACATCCGCCGAAAGCTCAACCAAAATGGAGAAATCCGGGCGCATGGTAAACGCAGCGTTTACTGCCGGGCTCTTTGCCACAGGCTGACCGCTTCTATTCTCCAATGTCAAGGTTGCCTTTCTTTTCGGATAGTCAGCCTTTTGTATGCTCGCTGAGTTTCCGGAGGGCACCCATGCAGAGGTTGTCTGTGTATCGGTTCTCTCGTTCTGGCTGACAGAATTGTCTGCGCCCAAGGCCGCACTCTGTGTGGTAGTCTGAGCATCTTCTTTGGGCCATGAGTTCTGGATTTCTCTATTCTCCCAATACATCTGATAAAGCTCCTCTGCCATGGACAGCTTCACTTCCCGAAAATCCTTCAGGTTGTTCTTCCCCTCTCCGCCTTCCGGAGTAAATCCTCTTTGATAAGCATCGGTCCCTGTGCCGCTCAGAATATCGTTCTCGTTCACGTACCAGGTTGTCTTATCCTCCGGGTCCGACAGCATGGTATCTTCAATCAGGCCTCTCGCCGATTCCAGGGCGTAGCGCTGATTGTCCGCAGAGGTGATACCGCTCATCCGGCCTGCCGAGCTCATCGCCGCCGCGATGATGATGGATCCGACAACGGCACACACAATGAAGAAGAGCAGAGCCGCCGCAAGGGATGCTCCGCTTTCCGATTGGATCTTCTGTTTGCACTGCTTTCTGATCTTCATAGCTGCCGTTCCTGGTCTGTTCCTGCTGCCGGATCACGCCGGTTCTGACTAATTCCCGTTGTCCGCATCCTGGAAATCAATGCCGTCCGTGGATGCTGCGTTGTACAGGGTCTCGTAGAAGGTGACCGTCAGACTAACCTGCACCGGTCCGCTGCTCAGATTGGCGTCCTGCCCGTTTCCGCTGTTCCCTGTCGGCGAGATGGTGATGTCGCGGATCAGGCACCGGTATTCACAGTGGTACAGGGCGGTCAGCATTTCCTTTGCCTTAGCGTAGCTTGCTGCGGTAAAATTCGCCGAGATATTCCGGCGGACCGTGTTGTCGCCATCCACCGCTGTGGGTGTTTCGAAGTTAAAATCGAAGGTATCCGCATCCGCGAAGATATTGTTGAGGGCGATAATTTCCTGCTTCTGGTTGTTGTAGGTCGCGACAATGCCGTCCGCCGCGTTTTTCCCGGAATCAATCTCCTCTTCCATTTGCTTCATGGAAGCAAGCCTTGCCTGATACGCGGTCAGCTCCGTCTCCAGAACGCTCGTATCGTAATCCGTTCTCGCCTGGATCACACCCTTGTAGACGAACTGGTAGTAGAACAGTCCGATCAGCACCGCGGCAAGGATCAGCAGAATGATCTCTTCAGATTTCTTCAGGTTTCTCATTCTGCACCTCCTTCAACATCGGTCTGCGCAAGGTCCGATGCGGTTCCCTGTGCGACATTGTCCATCGCCTCCGCGAGCGGATTGGACACGCCGCTGCTATCCTCTGCCTGTGCAGTATCCTCACCTGCAGGCGAGGTAAAATAAATCGTCATCGTCGTGATGACGTTCTCCGGCTGCCCAGACTGCGCATCCGCATTCACATTCTGATCCTTCGTCGCTGCGTTGGAAACCGAGACATACAGAACGATATCGCTCTCCTCCAGATCCTGCACCACATCGGAAACACTGGAAAGCCGTGCCGAATTGATCGTCAGCGTTGCCACGTTCCCGGACAAACTGATATTCTGAAGAGCCCCCACATTAAGGAGCTTCTTCTCGATCAGATCCAGCATGTCCATGCGGTCCTGAAGAGAAGCCTCGTCCGCATTAAGATACCCGTTGCCGTAGTGGGAATACTCCACGCGGACATCCTCGTAGGAGGCCGCTGCCTCCTCCACCTGTGCCACCTGCTGCTCCATCTGGTGATAATTGCTCTCCAGTCTGCTGATCTCATCGAGCTTCGCCTGCACACAGAACTTGCTGAACAAGGCTACGCCCACCATGAATACAGCGAAAATAGCAAGCTCCGCTGCATTCTTCCCGGCGTGCTTCTCCTCAATGAAAAGGTTGATGGAGGTCTTGACCGGAACCTTGGCTGCGGCTCCGGCCTTTCCCGTTTTCGTTTGCGTCTTCTTATCCATAGATTATTCCTAATAGGAGAACATGCCATCCGGCATGTTCGGGTGTCATGAGGAGGAAGCGGCATCAGCCGATTCCGAGTGTCGCGAGGAGAAATCCGCGCAGGCGGTTTCTCCGATGCGGGAGCAAGACCGCTCTTTGGGTCTTGCTCGAAGCAGGAGAACATGCCATCAGGCATGTTCGAGTATCCTACTCCAACACCGCCCCATACCCTTGCAGCATCATCAGCAGATTCTCCTGCTGCCCTTCGTCAGCATCCGGAATCAGCTCCGTCAGCGGGCGGACCGGAAGCTCCGTGACCGACTGGATCCTGTCCAGAAGAAGCGGATTCGATTCGCGGCCATAGTAGTAAATCGTATCGATCGTGTTGCGCGGATTGTTGTAATTATAGAAGTTCATGACACGCATGACCTCCGTTGCCAGTGCCTGCATCAGATCCGCAACATCTTCCAGCTCCAGAACACCATCCTGGTTGCGGTCGCACATCAGCTGCGCGATGTGGACATCCACGCCCTTTTCCTGTGCGATCAGCTCACAGATCTGCTTCTCGGTGGTTCCGAGGTTTCGTGTAATCTCATAGGCTCCACCCGAGAAGAAGTGAAGGCGCACACGGCTGTATTCCATGCCAAGGACCGCATAGTCCTTCTTCTGTCCTGTCTGCAGCTCTGTGCCGGCACCGGAACCGCCAGATGCAGTGTTCCCTCCGGAAACAGCTCCCGGAAAGGTTCCGCCGCCCGGAATCTGTCCTGCAGCACCTGCCGTCAGGTTCCCTGCATTCGTTCCCATGTCTGCTGCTTCTATGCTGCTTCCTGTCTGAAGGCCCTTGGCTTTTGCCTCCGCCGCGGCCCTTTGGGCAAGCTCCTCCACGGAGAGACCGTTCTTTTTCCGGTCTCTTGCGCGCTGCTTCTTCTCCCTGGCTGCGTTCCGGCTCTCTTCCTTCTTCTCGCCGTTCCTGCTCTTTTCTTCCTCGGCGAGACGCTTTTTGCGCGCCACAGGATCCTCCGGCGGGAGTACGATTTCCTGAATGGTCAGAACATCCGGAACCAGCTTGCACAGGCGAAGGCCCGCCCGCTTGCACATCTCCTTGTATTCCTCCACCTGCTGCTTCGACAGCGCCGCGATCAGAAGCTCCATTTCCTTCTCATCCACGGACAGCACCGAATAATCAAAAACATACTGGTCGGTGTCCTCCTGCAGGTAGTCATGAAATTCATAGGGAAGATTGATCTGCAGCTGGGCCGCCGTCATCTTCGGCAGATGGACCCGGCGAATGTAATACGTCTCCGACGGCAGAACCACCGCCGTATCCTTCACACGGATTTTGTTCTTCCGGACCACCTCGCGCAGATAATCCGCAAGGGCGTGAAACGCCGCAATCCGCCCGCCGATGACCATATTGTCCGGCATAATTTCCAGATAGGTGTTGAGCACCCTTCTGTCCTTCATCACCACAATCTTCAGGAAGCGGTCCTCTACATCAATTCCCAGGTATTTTTTGCCCATAAATAACGGAATCCTCAGATAACAGTCTCAGTTCATGAACGCAAACGATAATCTATTTTATTGTATCATAAATTCCTGCATAATAAATCCGCTTCCCGCACCCGAAAGCCACGGTGGCCTTTGACATTTCTGCGTATGCCACCCGGCACCTCCCGGATGCGGTCTCTTGTCCCGATCACTCTTCCTTACATTTCACTTTTACAGGAGAGAAAGATACCATTGGATCACCGGTTCTCCGAAAAACAGAGTGAGCACTGTCCCGATGGAGATGGCAGGACCGAACGGGATTTTCTGATTTTTCCGGAATCCGGCAAAAATCAGTCCGACAAAGCAGGAAAGGATCACGCACAAAAGCCCGCCAATGGCTCCCAGATAAACACCCGCTGCGAAAAACAGCTTGATGTCCCCGCCGCCGAGGCCTTCCTTGCCGGTGATCTTGTCGAAAATGAGTGACAGTACAAGAAGGCCTCCGCCGATCAGAAGGCCGCCCCCCAGGCTATGCAGCAGTGCCCGGCCTGCGATTCCCGCAGGTCCTGTCGCCCCGCTCGCCGTAATGTCCGCGGCTGCGCCGGCTCCGGACGCTGCAGAAAGACTTCCCGGAAGTCCCAGTTCGATAAATGGAAAGGTCACCGCGTAAATGACCAGCGCCGCTACGATCATGCTGTTCGGAATGCGCCAGGATTCCAGATCCACCAAGGACAACGTGAACAGCACACAGATCAGCGCCACTGCGCGCACTGTCTCCCAGCTAAGGCCGAAGCGAAGGATGCAGAGCATCCAAAGTCCAGCGCTTACCAGCTCCGCGATCATGTAACGCGGAGAAATCTTCTCGCCGCAGTAACGGCATTTTCCCCGCAGGAGCAGATAGCTAAGCACCGGTACAAGGTCTGCTGCCTTCAGCGGATGCCCGCAGGTTGCGCAGTGGCTTCTTCCCTTCCAAACGCTCTCATGGTGGACCATCCGCCACGCCATGCAGTTCAAAAAGCTCCCGAACACTGCCCCCAGCACGATGGTAAGGACCAGCACATATCCCGCAAGAAGCGGGAAATCACATAATTCCCGAAATGTCATATTGCCCCTTCATCCCGCGTTTTCGCCCCTTGCTTCTTCCTGCGCCTTGATTCTCTGGCGGTCCTTCTCGATCTCATCCAGAGCCTCGGAGTCCAGCGCATTCCGCTCCCGGATCGTCATCAGGTCATAATCGAGCACCGTGTATTTCTTTCCGGTCCAGCGGATATTGATGATATCGCCGTCCGCGATCGTGATTGCAAGAAGCTGTGCTCCGCAATCTCCACCGAAATTCGGCACACCCTTCGCACCGGTCACACCGTTCCGGTTGTCCTTCTCCGAGCACCGTCCGTAGGGCTCAATGTCTCCGATCTGTGACCTTGGCAGACACTTATGCGAGCGTTCGTCGTAATAATAGGTAACAAGGTCCCCGCCGCCGTCCTGCAGGTACGTGACCGACGCAACATCCCTCGCCGTCGCCACACTCTGCGTATCTGCCTGAATTCTGGCATTGCGAAGATGCTCCTGATACCCGGGAATGATGACAAAGAAAATCGTCGCCGCAATCACCGCAATCGACAGCAGCACGATGGGAAGAATCACGCCATTCTCGCTATGCAGTTTTTGGAGAATTTTGTTTTTCATGTTTTCTATTTTATTCGATTTTTAAGCATCTGAACACCGTACATTGCGACATTCCCGCATTTTCTACCCCGCTGAGGCAAAATCCGCGAAGGCGGTTTTGCTGAATGCGGCAGCATTGCATCCGCACGTCAAAAATGGTATACTGGTATCGTTAAGTCCGGGGTGTGGCTCAGCTTGGCTAGAGCGCCTGGTTTGGGACCAGGAAGTCGCAGGTTCGAATCCTGTCACCCCGATGGTTGGAGTCCTCAGAAATGTTGAGAAATCAATGTTTCTGAGGACTTCTTTTTATCTTCATGAATGGATACAGTTGGATACAAAATTTTGTAACCTACGCATATAGCGAATCTGTTACTTCACAATTACATCCTCATTAATGAATCACAAAAAAAGCCGCCATCGAAAGGCGGCCTGATGCTCTGCTATTTCATAAAAATAAAATCACAAAAGCAGTAAGGATTACAATCAAAGCAGCTTCAACACCAATGAATGCCCAAGGTTTCTTACGCTTTCCTACCAGTAATGCAATAATTCCCATCATTGTCGTGATGCATATTGCCAATGTCAAGTTCATTGCAACAATAAACTTTCCGTTTACTACTGCCTGAGTAAACGCCTGATAATTGATTGATATAACAGAAAAAATCGCCACAAAAATTCCCATTAATGTAAGAACATTGGCGTATATACTATTTTCTCGTTCTTCCAGCTGCTCACGTTTTCTATCAGCAGTCTCCCTGCGTTCTTTTGAATACTCTTTTTCATAATTGCCTAATCCAACATACGAAGTTTCCCTCTGAAAGGTTCCATTATATGGATGTTCTGGTTCATCCGAAAGCTGTTCGAAAAAGATTTGAGCAATTGGCATTCCCTGGCGAAGCGTGATTATGCTGTCAGAAATATTCTGTACACGCAGATAAGCAAATGTTTCATGTCCAGGCTGATAATGTGGTCCTGAAACTACCAGTCCCTGCCTCATTCTTGAATTTTTTTCTCCAACTGTTCCGAGAATATCAGTCGAAATCTTCAGTTTTTCTCTGGTCTTTACAAATACAACATCCCCTGGCTCAAGTTCACATTCCTTTACTCCCCCAGCAGACTGAGCATTTGTTTTCGTGTAAATATCGTCTACAGAAAGGTCATATGATGTATTGGAGAGATTAGATTCCTGATATCCTTCGATTATTAGTTCACCGTTTTCAACTCTTTTTTTGATATCCTTATCAACCAGAATCATATTCATACCTCCTCACAATTTAATAAAAATTATCTTACCACTTTTGTGCCGTTGCAGCATTTTTTCTTCGTAATAGGTCATTCATATCATTTTCTTAATGATTCCTCACATGCTTCAAAAGCCAAGGACAGTCATTCTCCGATTATTTTGCTTCCGATTTTCAAGCAGCCTCACACAATCCACAAAAGGCTCCCTTCTGCCACGCCGATCAGGTATCCTGCAATGACATCCCGAGGATAATGAACACCCCCGAGGACGCGCACCGCTGCGATACAGGCAGAAAGGCCGAGGCAGATTCCGCCCAGAGCCGCGTTCTGACGCAGGATACACATGGAAATCACCGCTGCGGAGAACACATGACGGCTTGGCATGGAGTGTCCTTTTTTCTCCCTGCAAATCAGCGGGTCGATCGGCCACTCTTCGTAGGGGCGCTTCCAGTTCATCCGATCCCGTATAATGCTCAGAAGAACGAAGCTGACGCCCGGGATCAGAAGATACGGCAGCGCCGTGGTCACGGCTTCCCGAAAACCGCCTCTCTGCAGCAGCTTTCCACACACAAGCCTCAGGAGCAGGGCCGGATATGCCGCATACATCACACCGGCAAGAAACCGGTCCGTGGCATTCAATATTTCTCTTCCATGAGCC
This sequence comes from uncultured Lachnospiraceae bacterium, assembly GCA_937877165.1. GTDB lineage: Bacteria > Bacillota > Clostridia > Lachnospirales > Lachnospiraceae > CAG-791. The sequence continues at coordinate 19,732 of CALEFO010000170.1, forward strand.
CCGCTGCGGATTCCCGATGTGATCCGCCCGTAAAATTTTCCGTAATCCAGATTCATTTGCTGTTCTGCCCTCTGCGTCAGATTGTCAATCCGTTTTCCGCCGATGCCTCAGCACCGATGCTGCTGTTTGAAAGTGACATATCGATGTCACTTTCAAACTTGGCGGTCTTCTCCAGGATTTTCTCCTCAGAAGCCGCATCATCCAACTCGTCCCGCAGATCCTCCACCTTGATCCGCTGCATCTCCTCCGGGGTCGGATTCGCCAGCGCAGCAATCCGCCTTGCCTGATTCGTAATGATGCTCTCGAACAAATTGCGTACCTCACGCGCATTGGCAAAATTCTCCGGCGTCTGTGCCTTTCGCAGCATCAGGAGCGTCTTCACCTGATCCCTTGCTTCCTTGTCCGGAACGTACTGGTATTTCCTGCAGTTCAGATCGAAAATCGCGAGCAGCTCCTCCACCGAATAGTCCGGAAATTCAATAAATTTGTTGAAGCGGCTCTGAAGTCCCGGATTGGAGTGAATGAACGTTTTCATCGGCTTCGTGTAGCCCGCCACGATCACAACGAACTCATCGCGGTGGTCCTCCATCGCCTTCAGGAGCGTGTCAATGGCTTCCTGACCGAAGTCATTTCCCTGATCTGCGCCTCTTGCCAGCGAATAGGCTTCATCAATAAAGAGCACGCCGCCCATCGCCTCTTCGATCTTCTTCTGCGTCTTCACCGCAGTCTGTCCGACATACCCGGCAACCAGCCCGGACCGGTCGCACTCCACCAGCTGTCCCTTGGACAATACGCCGATCTGCTTGTATAATCTCGCCAGAATCCTCGCCACCGTGGTTTTGCCGGTTCCCGGATTCCCGGTAAAGACAAGGTGCATGGACACCGGAACGGTTTTCAGGCCTGCATCCCTGCGCAGCTTCTGGATTTTCGTAAAATCATACAGCTCCCGGACATCGTGTTTGATTCCCGCAAGGCCGATCAGCTCGTTCAGGTCCTCCATCGGGTCGGTTTCGGGCTCCGCTTTTTTCTCCGTCTTTTCCTCCGCTCCTGTATTCTTCTGAACACCTTCCCGGTTAAACTTCCTTGCCGCCTCCATCAGAGCCTCCTGTGCCCGGGAAAGCGCATCCATTTCCTGTTCCAGAGAGCTGCCGGAACGCAGCTTTTCCTCTCCTGAAACGCCTTCCTTCCTGTTCTCCGGAGACTGCACCGCAGATTGATCTGCATTTTTCTCCGTTTCCGCTCCATATAAATCTCCATAGAGATCCCGGAGCAGATCCCCCCTCTTCCCTGTCATGTACCCGGAAGCATCCTTATGCTTCTGATTGTTCTGATCCTCATCCCCAAATCTCAGTTCCATTTTCACTCCTCTTGCCATCCCTCGTTCGAGTATCACAAGGAGAATTTCACGAAAACGAATTCTCCGCTGTGGGAGCAAGGCCGTTCTGCCAGACTTGCTCCGTTTAGGAGAACATGTCATCAGGCATGTTCGAGTATAACATAATGCTCTCCCCGCAAACCTTGTGAAATCCGCAAAGGGAGGGTATCATCGTTACAAAAGCAGGAAATCCGGCAAAGCCGCCTTCGCGGATTTTGCCTCAGTGAGGTATCTTTATGTTTTTCTTATTCACAAAACGCGTCACGCTTGCCGACGGCGGCAAGGAGGAAATTGCCCGCAAGGAGAAGCTGCTCAATGACGCCGGTATCCGCACCAATTCCTGGAGCACGGGTGCCCCGGTCGTCATCGGCGGGCCGCATATGAAGACCGCCGACTGGTCCGGCAAGCACTATGTCAACCACGACGATGAGCGCGTGGTCTATCACCTGGAGGTCGCGCAGAAGGATCAGTACCGCGCCATGAAGGTTCTGATGGGCGAGGATGCCGCACTGGGCGACAATTTTATTAAATAATCCTCACGTCAGATTCTGCACACAGGCAATGCAGATCCCTCTGCCGGTCCGCATCCACGGAATACGGTTTCTGTCAGCCCCCGTGCGCAGGCGGCGCAAATCGAATAGAATGCAGCAGCCGGGATACATCAAACACACTCGAATAAATTTTGAATAAAAAGCAATGAAGGATCTTCAGCAGAAAAAAGAACTGGCTTTTGCCGTCATCGAACGGCTGAAAAAGGAATATCCGGACACCAAATGCTCCCTGGACTACCGGGACGCCTGGCAGCTTCTCGTCAGCGTGCGGCTTGCCGCGCAGTGCACCGATGCCCGGGTCAATATCGTCATGAGGGACCTTCTTGGGAAATTCCCGGATGTCGCCGCGCTTGCCGCCGCTTCCCCGGAGGAAATTGAGGCGATTGTCCGCCCCTGCGGTCTCGGGCATTCCAAGGCCCGGGACATCAGCGCCTGCATGAAGGTTCTGCATGAAAAGTATCACGACATCGTCCCCGATAACATGAAGGAGCTCCTGGCCCTTCCCGGCGTCGGGCGAAAGAGCGCGAACCTCATCCTCGGAGATGTATATGGAAAGCCTGCCATCGTCACCGACACGCACTGCATCCGTCTCTGCAATCTGATCGGGCTGACAGACAACATCAAGGAGCCTGCGAAGGTAGAAAAGGCTCTTTGGGAAATCGTCCCTCCCGAGGAGGGCAATCAGCTCTGCCACCGCTTCGTGGATCACGGCCGGGCTGTCTGCATCGCCAGAAGGCCGCAGTGTGAGCATTGCTGTCTCGCGGATCTGTGCCGCTACCATCTCTCCCAGACTTCTCCTTAACCAGACTTCTCCTTAATTTCTACATTCTGGTATTGGTTCATTTGTTTTCCATCGATTGCAAAAATCTGCACGGTGTCCCGTGACGCTTTATCATCAGGGATTGCACCGTGCAGATTTTGTCACAGCGGGGTTATATTCCTCATTTCCCGGAAAGGAGCGGTGTGAGCTCCTTCTTCGCCAGGATCGTGATATTCTGCGTTGCACGGGAGATTGCCGTATACAGACGGTGTCTGGACAGGGTTCCCTCCGGATAATTCTCCGCATCCGCGTTCGGCAGGATGACGTGATCGAATTCCAGGCCCTTCGCATACTGCAGGCTGATGAGGACGGCGCCGGAGGAAGGAACCGGCTCCTCCCGGCTCACCGTCCGGGGAGCCTTGTTCCCGAGGCTTGCACGGATGCTCTCCAGTTCTTTTCTTCCCGCACAGACCACGGCGGTGACGCCGGGCCTTTCCGCATTCTCCTCAATCGATGCAAGAAGCTTTTCCTTCCATGCCTCTTCGGAAGCCTCCACGCAGATTTCCGGTTCTACACCGGGCCGCTGCACCGACTGCGCCTGGAGCTTCTTCTCCTCCGGAAGAAGACCGGCGAACAAGGCCGTAATCTCCGGAGAGGAGCGGTAGCTGGTCTGGAGCGCAAGCTCCACCGTCTTTTTCCCCTTCTCCTCGAACATCCGGTGGATATCCGCAAACGCAATGTTCCCCTCCCGGATGGACTGAAACTCATCGCCCAGAAGCATAAAGCGGGCATTGACAAAATAACGCGCGAACGTCATCAGCTGCGCCTCGGTATAATCCTGTACCTCGTCAATGCAGACATATCTTGCCGTCCGGTCACACTCGCCGGTCAGAGCCATTTTCAGGTAAAACCACTCGATGGAGGTCAGCTTCTTTTTCCTAAGGAGCCGCTGCCCGATGTGGTCAAAATTCAGCCAGCCGCATTCGCGGATCATCTTGAACGCTCCGCCATAGTTGTTCTGAATGCGGTTCTCCTCCCTGGCATCCGGCGCATCCGCTGCGCCCGACTCCTTCCAGGAAGCCTCTCCCTGCGCATCCCCGTCATCCTCATCGTCCTTGTCGTCCCTGGTGCGAAGCGCGTGCCTGGCCTCCTCCAGAAGCTCATCCGCCGTCACCTGAATCAGGCGGACACCGGCAGGAATTTTCCCCTCATGGCCTTGCAGGACTTCCAGAATTTTCGCGGTTCCGAGGACCTTCTTGCCCTTCTGATCAATCGGAATCAGATCGTCCTCCTCAAAGGCAAAGGTCAAAAGCGCTTCGTCTATTCTCCGCAGAGACTCTGCCGTGGTCTCGATTCCCGGATCCGGGATCGGATCGTGCACCATCTGCAGGAACTCGGTCCAGGTCAGCGTATTGGGGTTGCGCTCGCCAAGGTCCGGGAGCACATTGTCAATGTACTGACGGAACACCGGATTCAGCGTAATCAGATACACATCCTCCGGCCGAAGCGTGGAGCGCTGATGGAAGAACAGGAACGCAATCCTCTGCAGAAGGACGGAGGTTTTGCCGCTTCCCGCGATGCCGTTGACAAGGAGAACCGGCACATCCGGATAACGGATCACCGCGTTCTGCTCCTTCTGAATCGTCACAGTGATTGCCTGCATCTTATCACTGTGCTGTCTCGAAAGCGATGCCAGCAGCATCGGATCCTCAATCGCAAGCTGCGTGTCAAAATAGGCCTTCAGCTGATCCTTCTCCAGCTCGAACTGGCGGCGGAGCAGAAGGTCCACATCAATTCT
>CALEFO010000171.1 GCA_937877165.1 uncultured Lachnospiraceae bacterium
CCTTTTCGATTGCTTCCTCATCAGCGACGAATCGTATTCTATCATTGGGGTTTTTGAAATGCAAGCGGAATTTTCGTTTTTGTGAAAAAATTCGTTACACCTCTATCTGTAGTGTAGTTCTCTCTTTTCATGTACAACGTTTTTGGATATTTTCCCCAAGCTTCTCTTCTAGCGCAGCAGATACATGCGTAGAAGATATTCCCCAATATACAGGATTGCAAATCCTTCCAGAAATCCTGCAATCACCCCAAGGGCTTTATCGATTCCAGCCAGAATCGGCAGACAGGCAAGAAAGCGGATGGACGTCACAACCATGTGAATGAGTTTATACACCGCCCCCAGAACAATGAGCAGAATAATGCCCGTCAGAAAGTTAGACGTATTCTCCCCCCGATATCCATTTACAATAGAAGAAAGCAGAATTACGACCGCAATGGATGCAATCAGCGCGATGAGCTTGGAAATCAATCTGGCAAAGCCCTGATGTGCCCCATGCACGGTCATCCCGATCAGAATCAGTACATCCGCTGTCAGAATCAGAATAATATATGGTGTCACTCTTTTCTCCTGCTGCCGCCATCAATGTAGAGACATCTGGTCAATTCCGTCCTCTGTCACCAGATACATCTTCCCTGCGCCATCCGCGCGCGGCACAACCTCACGGACATCCTCCTCAAAGGTTCCCTGGTAGCGCTGCTTTCCCTCCACAGTATAGACCTGAAGCTCCTGATCATTGTTGATGTACACGCACTTTCCGGCAATCTGAATATTTGTGAACTCCATTGTAAAAGGGATGGTACTGATTTTCTCGCCGGCGGCATTGTAAATCTGCAAATTATACCGGGAACTCCCGCTGGTATCCGGGAAAAGAAGCCCGATGCAGCCCCCGCCGGTATAAACTCCCGCCAGCTCATCGTTGAACATCGCATTGACACCGCTCTGCGGAATCTCCTTTCCTGTAAAAAATACGATCCGGGAATCTGAAACCGCTGCGCAGCTAGAACTGTCAAGAAAGGCCGTGAACGGAAAAATCTCATTGTCGTAATTAAAGCCGCTGACATTGTTCTCCGCGACGTTCTGTCCGACATCACCGAAATTGTAGAATGCGATGCTGGTGCTCGTTCCGGAAGCAGACACCAGAAGATGCGAGACACAGACAAGTTCTCCGTTTGGAGATACGCTCACACTCAAAGGATAGCCGGACTGCCCCATCGTTGTTTTGAAATAGGCAATCGTATTGCCAGATGCGTCGAACAGATAGACCCAGGTCACATCTGTGTCCGCAAGAACCGCCGCGACCTCACCGCTTTCCGATACGCTCATGGCCCGGATGGGCATGTTCGTATTCACCGATCCGAGGGTTCCTGCCGCATTCTGAAGATAGATGGTGCTCCCGTTATAGTCCGTAATCGCAAGGACCTCTCCCGCACGCGAAACCAGAGGCTTCTGCAGTTCAAACGTAATGCTCCACACCAGATCGCCGCTTGTATTGAGGCAGCTTGCCCCATTTTTGCTGTAATAAACAATGTTATTCCCCAGCGTAATAAAATCCGTATCATCCTGCGATGTCATCTCCGCAATCTGTGAAACGGCCGCCCCGGAATACACTCTCTGCGAAGCGAGGAACAGGATCAGTGCAGCAAATACGGCAACCAGTCCGGCTGCCATTGCTCCATGCAAAATAAGGCGCAGGATTTCTCTGCGCCTTTTTCGGGAATTCTCACTATCTTCAATTTCTTCGTCAATAAAGCTCTGGCCGTCATCCGCCGTTTCCTGCTCGTCGTAGTCCTCATACTCACTGTCCGGCGAGAAGATGCTGTTCGGATTTCTAAAATTAATAACTGACATTCTCTCCTGCTTTACTTCTCCTGTAATTGCGTGCACATCCCGGCAGTTCCGCCCGGAAGAAGGCGGAATCCGTCCCTGTTAATGCTCCTGTCTCGTGCTGAAGTGGTAGGACGTCGTGGAATCGTACACGCGGTTTTCTCCGAACACATAGCTCGGGAAGTTCTCATGATGAATAGAATCCGGGAAATACTGCGTCTCCAGGCAGAACGCACTGCGCCTGCCATAGGTGGAATGCTCCTTGCCCTGTCCGGACGGGCAGTCAATGAAATTGCCGGCATAGAACTGCACGCCAGGCAGATTCGTATACACATCCATCTGTCTGCCAGACTGCTTGCTGAAGGCTGTCGCCGCATGAACCAGCTCCCCATTATCACTCCATCCGTCAATCACGAAATTGTGGTCAAAGCCGCCCACCAGATGAAGCTGCTCTTCATCCTCATTGATATCCCGTCCAATCGGTTTCGAAACCGTAAAGTCAAGGGCTGTGCCTTCTACACTACGGATCACGCCGGTCGGGATTGCTCCCTCCGCCACTGGTGTGAAAGCATGCGCATTCAGCTGCAGCTCCTGATTCTCAATGCTGCCGGAATTGTGTCCGTTCAGGTTAAAGTAAGCATGGTTCGTCGGATTCAGGATCATATGGCGGTCCGTCGTCGCGTGATAATGAATCGTCAGCGCATTCTGATCCGTCACCGAATACGTCACGGTAAAGTTCTTGTTGCCAGGAAGCCCCAGGTCTCCCTCCTTCATCTCCAGAGTGAAGGTAACGAAATTCTCTCCCGTCAGGGCATGCCACATTCTCTTGTGCGTTCCATGATCAAAATCCGTATGAAGATTGTTCGGTCCGTCATTGACAGGAAGCTGTACCCGCTGACCGTCCAGTACGAACTCTGCACCGCCGGTCCGGTTCGCAATCGGTCCGATCAGTGCGCCAAAAAAGTCACTGTTCGTAAAATAGCCTTCCGCCGTATCAAAGCCGAGAATCACGTCCTGCACGGTTCCATGTGCATCCGGCACCAGAAGGTTCACCAGATTTGCCCCGAAATCCGTCACTTTGGCACAGATGGTTCCGTTGTCAATGGCATAGATGGATACCTCCTCGCCATTTTCCGTATGTCCGAATATTTCTTTTTTAACGCTCATGTTCCCCTCCTTCTTTCCTTCTGCTTTCTGCGTTATTCCTGTCACTTCATTTCTCGCTCCGGGAAGGTCCCATCCTCCCACGGTGCTTTCCTACAGCTCCTTGCGTCCTTCCAACGCCCGAAGAAGCGTCACTTCGTCAATATACTCCAGATCTCCGCCCACCGGAACGCCGCTGGCAATCCGGGTGACCTTAATTCCCGCAGGCTTGATCAGCTTGCTGATGTACATCGCGGTTGTCTCCCCCTCAAGGCTCGAGTTCGTTGCGATGATCACCTCTTTGACCGTATCATCCTGCAGCCGTTCCATCAGCTCCTTCAAACGGATATCCTGCGGTCCGATTCCCAACATCGGAGAGATGGCTCCGTGCAGTACGTGATATACGCCCTTGTACTTGCCGGTTTTCTCATAGGCCGCCAGGTCCCGCGGATTCTCCACCACCATGATGGTGCTGTGATCCCTTGCCGGATCCGCACAGATCGGACAGACCTCCGTGTCCGTCAGATTCTGGCAGAATCTGCAGTAATGGACGTGCTCCTTGGCTTCTACGATGGAATCTGAAAGCTTCTTCACACGTTCCGGAGACATTCCGATAATATAAAAAGCAAGGCGCTGTGCCGACTTGTTGCCAATCCCGGGAAGCGCCGCCAGTTCATCAATCAGATGATTGATATGTCCGCTGTATAAATTCAAATCAAAGACCCATACCGCCGGTCATGCCGCCGAAAAGCTTCTCGCTCTCGTCGTCAACCTGCTTCATTGCTTCATTCAGAGCCGCTACAATCATATCCTGAAGTGTCTCGACATCCTCCGGATCTACGGCATCCTTGTCAATTGTCAGACTCTTGACTGCCTTTGTTCCCATGATCGTCACGGAAACCGCTCCGCCGCCTGCTGCCGCAGTGAATTCCTTCTCGTCCAGTGCCTTCTTGTTCTCCTGCATCTGGTTCTGCATTCTCTGTGCCTGCTTCAGGAGATTATTCATATTGCCAGGCATTCCCATTCCGCCCGGAAAACCGCCTCTTCTGCTCATTGTCTCTCGTTCCTTTCCATTCTGTGATTCCGTCCGTTACTCTTCGGATTCTGCTCCAAAGCGTTTACTCGTCATCCTCTTCAATTTCCATATGAATGGCCGCAGTATTCACCGCATTGCGAAGATCCTCATAATTGTCCGAGAATTTCCGACCCTTGTCAAGAAATTTGTACCTCACGGGAACCTGACGTCCTGTGCGCGCCGCCAAAAAGTCCGCGAAAAATTTTGCGTTCTCCGCGCTCTCTTTTCCCATAAAATAATCAGCCTCCAGGAATCCCTCGAACACCACGAGAAGATTTCCGTCCTCCGTCAGCGTCGGGTGCGCCTTCTGCAGACAGATTTTCATAAAATGCTCTTCCGGTGGGATGGAAGCAATCAGCTGATCCCATTTCTGAGCCAGGGCGCGAAGCTCCTCCGGAATTGCCACCGGAAGCCGGACGCGGGCGTGGCTTCTTCCTGCCTCTTCCGCAGGAGACTTCTCTGTTCCCGTTTCCTCCGTGGATCCCGGCGTCCCGGTTCCCGCCTGCGGCGCAGTGTTTCTTCCGGATCCGCCCTGTGAGGGAACCGCTGCGAATTCCGCTCTCGATGCCAGAAGATCCTCCAGTGACCGGATTCTCTCCTCCAGCGTCAATACCTTCGTCTGAAGATCGCGGCTCACATCCATCGACGGCTCGCAGAGACGGATCACCGCAGCCTCCGTCAGCCCCGAAAAGACATTGATGTACCGCACAATTTCATTCAGCTCGGAGGCTCTTGCGTCCTCCAGCATTCTCTGCAGATGATCTGCAGAGACATCCAGCTCTTTGGCCGTCTCCTCCGAGGCCTTCAGCAGCATGACATTACGAAGATATCCGATATAGTCCGTGATAAACTGCATCAGCTCGCGTCCCTGCTCAAGGCACCGGTTCAGAATGTCCAGAGCACCCTTCGCGTCCTTTTTGTGGACACACCGGTAGAGATCGCTGAACACCCTTGCATCCACTGCTCCCAGAATCTCCAGCGTCCTCTCATACGTCAGCTCGCCGTTCCCGTAGTTGAACGCATTGCACTGGTCCAAAATCGACAGGCCGTCACGCATGGAGCCGTCGGCAGCAGAGGCAATAAAATGAAGGGCCTGTTCTTCAATCTGAATGTTCTCCTTCTCGCAGACAGCCTTCAGTCTCGCCGCAATGGTCACCACCGGCATTCTTCCAAAATCATACCGCTGGCAGCGGGACAGAATCGTCACCGGGAGCTTGTTCGGCTCCGTTGTACAGAGAATGAAAATCGCATAGGCCGGAGGCTCTTCCAGCGTCTTCAGCAGCGCGTTGAAAGCAGGCGTCGAGAGCATGTGCACCTCGTCGATGATGAACACGCGGTATTTTCCCTGCGTCGGAGAATAGGAGACCTGCTCAATGATGCTGCGGATGTCATCCACGCCGTTGTTGCTGGCCGCATCCATCTCCACAACATTCAGGTCCGCATTCTTTGCAATCGCGCGGCAGGTTTCGCACTCGCCGCACGGATTTCCATCCACAGGATGCTCACAGTTCACTGCCTTGGCAAAAATCTTGGCGATCGTTGTCTTGCCGGTTCCTCTCGTTCCGCAGAACAGATAGCTGTGGCCGATCCGGCCGGAATTGATTTGGTTTTTCAGAGTTCTGACGATCGCATCACGACCGCAGACATCCTCGAATGTCTGCGGCCGGTATTTACGATACAGTGCCAGATAGTGTGTATCCGTCATACTGTTATCCTTATTGGTTCTGCCTGTCCCGTGTCTTCTGCGCTTCCTGCACTCTCACAGCCGCATCCTGCCCTGTCCTGCAGGTTCTTTCGAAACTCAGTCACCGAAGCAGATGCCCAGAAGCTTCGCCTCACGGATGATGTCCGACTTCGGATCCAGGGTCTTGAGCTTGCCTGCCACCTCCGCAAGAGGAACCTTCACCATCTCACGATTCTTGTAGCCGACCATGCAGCCATATTCTTCCTTCAGGATCAGGCGTCCCGCCTCTGCACCAAGACGGCTTGCAAATACGCGGTCATACGGGCAAGGCTCTCCGCCTCTCTGCACATGTCCCGGTACCGTCACACGGACCTCACGTCCCGTCTTCTTCGAGATCATATCTGCGATCTCGTAGGAAACCGACGGATACTTGTAATTCTCGAGTTTCTTCTTATATTCCTTCTTGGAAAGCTTGGCATCCTCCTTGGAGATCGCCCCCTCCGCCACTACGATGATGGTAAAGCGGCTTCCGTGTGCATCGCGCTCTTCGATCTTGTCTACCACCTTGTCGATATCGAACGGAATCTCCGGGAGAAGGATGATATCCGCGCCGCCTGCCATACCGGCATTCAGCGGAAGCCAGCCGACCTTGTGTCCCATGATTTCCACAATAAAAACGCGGCCGTGGGAGGATGCCGTCGTATGAATCTGGTCAATGGCCTTGGTCGCAATGTCCACCGCGCTCTGGAAGCCGAAGGTCATATCCGTGCCCCACAGATCGTTGTCAATCGTCTTCGGGAGCGTGATCACATTCAGGCCTTCCTGAGAAAGGAGGTTTGCCGTCTTGGTGGAGCCGTTTCCTCCCAGCATCACCAGACAGTTCAGCTGGAGCTTATAGTAGGTCTGCTTCATTGCCGCAACCTTGTCCAGTCCGTTCTCATCCGGTTCATGGATGGTTTTGAACGGAACGCGGCTTGTTCCGAGGATGGTCCCGCCTCTTGTCAGAATACCGGAGAAATCCGCGCCGGTCAGCATATGGAAGTGACCGTAGATCAGTCCCTTGTAGCCATCCTCAAATCCGTAGATTTCATACGGCTCCTTGCAGTTATTCTGAATGACCTTTACGACACCGCGCATGGCAGCATTCAGTGCCTGGCAGTCTCCTCCGCTGGTGAGCATACCGATTCTGAGCATAGCGTAACCTCCTCATTCCGTACGATCCGCATTCTGCAATTTTCCTGCCGCAGTCCTCGTCTTCCCTTCACAGCACGCCGCAGGTTTCTGTTTAAAAAACTGGTTTCATTATACTATATGTATTCTGTTCAGCGCATGACTCTTTTTTGCGTGAGACGTCTGCCTGCAGAACGATTTCGACACTTTTCTCTTGCATATTCCCGAAGCCTTACCTTATAATACATTCTGTTGCTGCAAAGCAATGGAGGATTACCCAAGTGGTCGAAGGGGGCGCACTCGAAATGCGTTAGGCCGGTCAAACGGTGCGAGGGTTCGAATCCCTTGTCCTCCGCGAGCGCTGATGTTTTCATCAGCGCTTTTTGTTTTATGTTTCAAGCGCTTCATGTAACAAGTCAGGCCATCAGTAAATGGGAACGTGGAATTGGCTTCCCAGATATCGGTACTCTACAGCCTCTTTCTGTCGCACTTGGCATTAGGATTGATGAATTAATGAACGCTGCAAGACATGCTCCTGCAGAAGAAAATTCTTCTGCTATTGCGGCCATTCAAAACACCATTTCGATTGCCATTCAGCAAATAACAGATAGAAAAAAACTCCTCCGCCATTTGGGTATGCTTGCATTTTTATTGGACGTTAGCTTTTTCTGCCATTCTCACTTACTGTTGAATACGACAACGTTGTTAGTCTTATCCACAAATGTCTCATTCAGGAGGGGTATCAAATGCAAAAATAATCCGCATTCGGAATATGGAATCAGACACAAAATTTTAGCTTACCTTTGATGGATCTTTCATGTCATTTTCCGGAAATATCACCTGATGCGTAATGGACATCTTCATGAAAATATCAACGTAATGTATCTTTCTTCATCTACGGTCGGAAATGTCGATATGATGGGAAGCCTGCTGCCCCCCCAAAGGCACGAGCAGCATAAATGGTATTATTTCATCTATCCGTTTCATTTTCTAATTCTGCTTTTTCTCCAAGGCCTTCTTATTCCTTAGATGTCCAGTTCCGGCGGTTCATCCAGATGCTGCGAGACGTATTTGCCGTCCTTTTTGCGCTGTTTCACGCATTCCGTAAGCAGATATTCAATCTGTCCGTTCACGGAGCGGAAGTCGTCTTCTGCCCACGCGGCGATTGCGTCATACAGCTTCTCATTCAGCCGCAGCGGCACTTGCTTCTTGCCCATAAATATTCTTCCTTCATGCAGGCTTCCAAAACTGTTTTCATAAAAGTGATACCCGGATCGTTTTAATAAAGGCTTCCGGAATTCACCACCGGCTGTGCGTCGTGGTTGCCACAGAGAACAACCAGAAGATTCGAGACCATGGCTGCCTTCCGCTCCTCGTCCAGATCGACTGTGCCATTCTCCTTCAGGCGCTCCAGTGCCATTTCTACCATACCGACCGCACCGTCCACAATCATCTTCCTCGCGTCGATGACAGCAGATGCCTGCTGCCGCTGCAGCATCACTGCCGCGATTTCCGGCGCATAAGCAAGATAGGTGATCCGCGCCTCCACGATTTCCAGGCCGGCCTCCTGCACCTTCTCCTGAATCAGGTCGCGGATTCTCCCCGCAACAACCGTCGTCGAGCCCCGGAGACTTCCGTCGTCCGCCTGTCCGTCTCCCGTGGTATCCACACCGGGGGCCACATCATACGGATAGACCTTCACGATATCACGCACCGCGGAGTCGCACTGCAGAGAGAGATATTCCTTGTAGTTGTCCACATTGAACACCGCTGCAGCAGTATCCCGCACTCTCCAGATGACGGCTACGCCAATCTCCACCGGATTGCCCAGGACGTCGTTGACCTTCTGTCTCGCATTGCTGAGCGTCATGGCCTTCATGGAAATCTTCTTGCTGGCAACTTCTGCTGTCTGATTCGTTCCTGTGGTCAGGAGAATCCGATGGGCTGCATCACCTCCGTCCACGTCACCGCTCTGGCCGAGTCTCGTCTTCGCCGCCGGATTCACTGCCACGCAGAACGGATTGACGAAATAAAATCCGGGCTCGCGCAGCGTTCCGATATACTCACCGAACAGGGTGAGCACCAGTGCTTCCTGCGGCTTCAGCACCTTGAAGCCCAGAAACGGAATCCAGCAGACGCACAGAAAAATCGTTGCGGGAACGAAGATCACAAGGCCGCGAAGATCCTCCAGTCCGAAGACCGTGCCGGACAGAATCATCAGGACAAGATCCAGTGCGATCACCGCGATCAGAGTGATCAGTACCGCCATGCCGTTTTTCCTGGTTTTCAAAATTTTCTCTTTCATGAGAAGCCCTCCTTTATTTGATATCATTGTGATATCGCTTTGGTATTTATATGTCAAGAGCTTCTCATCTGCTAACGATGCCTTCCGCCTTCGGCGGCGCCCTGTTGCCCCTGCCTCCGGACTTCCCCATTCTTCATGACTTCTGGTCAATTATTTTTGTTTCAACCCTGTTCGCCTCCGGGGAAACGTTCTATAATCATAATGCAGATAAATTTTGAGGAAACACAGGCTTCTCCGGATTTTTCTGAGTAAAACACCTGAAAGGATTTCAATGAGCACAATACAGAAGAACCAGCCGGTCCGCCCTGTCCATCCAGAGGGAAAGGCCAGCCAGAACAAGCGCAGGAAACGTGAATCCCTGCTGAACAATGCTTTTGATCTTTTTACGCAGAAAGGAATTACCGATACGACCATTTCCGATATCGCGGAGAAGGCCGGCGTGGCAAAGGGGACTTTTTATCTCTATTTCAAAGACAAATACGACCTGCGTGACCGGCTGGTCCGTCATAAGGCCGAGCAGATTCTCGAACACGCTTATGAAGCTCTCCATACGGCCTCGGAGAATGGAGCTGCCCGCTTGGACTCTCTGGAGGACAAGGTCATTTTCTTCGCTGATAATATTCTGATGCAGCTCTCCAGTGACCGGATTCTTCTGAAATTCATTACGAAGAACTTAAGCTGGGCTCTTTTAAAGCGTGACGTCTCCACACTCGATGCCCCGGACTGTGAGAATACAAGCTTCGTGGAGCGTCTGGAATCCTACTTTCAGGATTCCGCCGTTCAGTACCGCAATCCTGAGGTTCTCCTTTACATGATCGTGGAATTCATCGGCTCCACCTGCTACAGCTCCATCATTGATTCCGAGCCGATGCCTTTTGAGAAGCTGAAGCCTGAACTGCTTGAGGCCGTGCGGGCTATCATGCGCTCGCAGGAAAAAAACATCTCTTCCTGATTCATTTCCTGTATTTGGCTCAGGCCGCAGAAATGCCAGACGCCTTGGTTGAATTTCCAAAGTGCCTGGCATTTTATCTGTGCATCAGGAAGGAGCACATCCGTGCCTGTTCACGGCTTCTCATTCCATATCGAAACAGGATTATTTCAGAACAGTCCCTCGATCACGCCGTCACCGGTTACATCAATATTCTGTGCCGCAGGAACCCTGGGGAGTCCCGGCATCTGAATGATCTCTCCCGTCAGGACCACGACAAATCCAGCGCCGGCGCTGACATAGGCATCCCGGACGGTGATGGTAAAGCCGGCGGGACGTCCCAGCTTATGCTGGTCATCCGAGAGCGAATACTGAGTCTTCGCAACACAGACCGGAAGATTCCCAAAGCCGAGCTTTTCCAGATTGGCCAGCGCCTTTTTTGCAGCCGGTGCATACTCCACACCGTCCGCACCGTAAATTTCCTTCGCAATCGTTTCAATCTTGCCGGTTAACGGCTGCTCCAGCTCATAAAGGGGATGATAATGAGACGGCTTCTCTTCCAGAGTAGCCAGAACCTTCTTCGCAAGCTCCTCTCCCCCCTTACCTCCGTCTGCCCAGACACTCGCCAGTGCGAACTCGCAGTCATGCTCTTTGCAGAAGCTCTCAATCATCTGATGCTCCGCCTCTGTATCCGAAACAAACGCATTGATGGCAACAACCGCAGGAACACCGAACTTCTGCAGATTCTCAATATGCTTGCCGAGATTGACAAGTCCCTTCTCAAGTGCTTCCAGATTCTCCGCCTTCAGTTCTGTCTTTGGCACGCCGCCGTTGTACTTCAGTGCCTGCACGGTGGCAACGATCACCGCAGCATCCGGCTTCAAGCCTGCTGCACGGCATTTGATGTCCATAAATTTCTCCGCGCCGAGATCCGCACCGAAGCCGGCCTCCGTCACGACAATTTCACCAAGCTTCAAAGCTGCCTTCGTGGCACGCACGGAGTTGCAGCCATGCGCGATATTGGCAAAGGGACCGCCGTGTACCAGAACCGGCGTGTGCTCCAGCGTCTGCATCAGGTTCGGCTGCATGGCATCCTTCAGAAGGGCCAGCATGGAGCCAACGACCTTCAGCTCTCCCGCCGTCACCGGCTCATTGTCATAGTTATATGCGACAACCATTCTGGACAGACGGGCGCGAAGGTCCTCCATATCGGTTGCAAGACACAGCACCGCCATGATCTCGGACGCCGCCGTAATCACAAAGTGATCCTCGCGGACCGGGCCGTTTACCTTGCCGCCGAGTCCGATCGTGATATTGCGGAGTGCCCGGTCATTCATATCCATGCAGCGCTTCCAGATGATTCTGGTCGGATCAATGCGAAGCGCGTTGCCGAAGTGAAGGTGATTGTCAATTGCTGCTGCAAGCAAATTGTTTGCAGAGGTGATGGCATGGAAATCTCCGGTAAAATGAAGATTCAGGTCTTCCATCGGGATAACCTGTGCGTAGCCGCCTCCTGCGGCACCCCCCTTTACGCCAAAGCACGGTCCAAGAGAAGGCTCCCGGAGCGCCGCTACCGTCTTTTTGCCAAGACGTGAGAGTGCATCCGCAAGGCCGATGGAAATGGTTGTCTTGCCTTCTCCCGCAGGAGTCGGATTGATGGCTGTCACAAGGATCAGCTTTCCTTCCGGGCGGTCCTGAATTTTTCTCAAATACTCTTCGGAGATCTTCGCCTTGTACCTGCCGTACAGCTCCAGATCATCCTCCTCCATGCCAAGACTTCCTGCGATTTCCCGGATCGGCCGGATTTCAGCGTTTCTTGCAATTTCGATATCTGTCATGTTTCCCCTTTCCTGCCGCAGATCCGCGGCATATGGAGAGAAAGCCGCCAAAGCGGTTTCTCCTGTGTGAGCAAAGCATGTATCAGTCCATATTCTTTTCACTACACCGCCGTGTTCCTGGTGTTCAGGAGTCGCGGCGGGTTCCATAGCGAAGCTTCCGGTACATCCACAGCATACGATAATAAAGATAGAACATCGGCGGGCTTTTCATCTGAAGGCCAATGAGCTTTTTCTCCTCCGTATCCGTATGTTCCTGATAGTACCGGTTCTTCTGAAAATCCGGGAAGGTCCGCTTCATCTCCCGGGAAATTTCCGTCACAAAGGAGTAAACCCCTTTTCCCTTCATTTCCCGCAGCGCCGAGAACAGGGTATTTTTATAAAAAAGAACCGTAAACGAATACTCGATTTCCGGCCGGAACCTATCCAGAAATCCATAGCGCTCCGCCTCCGAAATCATGATTCTCCCGGCCGTCAGCCGGTCCTCCAGACGCCTTCTCGTCACAGTGTGGACCGTCGAATCGTCATGCTGATAGTAGTAATAAAGAGGGCCCGGCACGTACTCAAAGTGACGCATCCGCATGATCCAGGTGTTGGCCAGCGCATTGTCCTCGTAGAAAATATCCTCCGGGAAGCGTGACGGACAATCCACCACAATCTCTCTCCGGTAAATCTTCACACACAAGGAACCGGAATCCAGAATCAGCGAACGCCTTCTGGCATCATCAAGAATGCCGGTCTGATTCTTCCTGCTGTTGGCAACCACCGGTCCAGGCGTCATGGTATGCTCCGTTACAATGCAGTAATCCGTCCCCACGCAGTCCGCACCGGTCTCCTCTGCTTTCTTCAGGAGACGTTCAAAATAGTCCGGAACCACCCAGTCGTCCGCGTCGATAAAAGCGATCCACTCCCCCTGTGCCCGGGCAATGCCTAGGTTCTTCGCACCTCCCTGATGGCGGTTGCGGTTGCTTGCAACTACATGTAGTCTGTCACGATTCTGTTCCTCCAGCTCCCGCAGAATCGCCAGCGAGCCGTCGGTGCTGCAGTCATCCACTGCAATGATCTCATAGTTCTCCAGCGTCTGGTGAAGGAGACTGTTCATACACCAGGAAAGCCGGTCCTCCGAGGCCATATTGTAAACCGGAACAATGACAGACAAAAGGCGGCCCTGCGGCACCGGATGTGTACAGAAAGCCGGCCGGGAGTTGTCCCCCGACCGGCTTCCGGCTGTTCCATTGTGCGCAGATTGATTCTTAAATTCTGTCATATCTTCTGCCGCATCCTCACTCAGATTCTGTAATACTCCGCAATTCTGGTCACTGCCGTAATCACGTCCTCCACATCCTGATCGCTCATCGCGTAATAGAGCGGTATCGTCAGCATGCGCGAATACAGAAGCTCTGCGTTCGGACACAGCCCCTTCGGATATCCGAGCTTCTCATAATACGGGAAGGTATAGACCGGAATGTAATGCACGTTGCAGATGATGTTCTCTTTTCCCATCGCATCGAAGAACTTCCTGCGATCAATGGAAATATGCTCCGGATTCAGCTGCAGGATATAAAGATGCCGAACGGTATCGGACCCTTCTGTCTCCTTCTGCACAATGATTCCGGGAAGCTTCGAAAATGCCTCGTCGTAACGGCGGACAATCTCCTTCTTGCGCGCCGCAAACTGCGGGAGCTTGTCCAGCTGGCTGCTGATGATGGCCGCCTGCATATCCGTAATCCGGTAGTTGGGTGCCAGCGCGATCTGCTCATAGTACCATGGGCCGTCCGGCGTGTGCTCCATCAGCGATGGATCCCTTGTGATACCGTGCGTGCGGTACAGAAGAAGCTTCTCATAATAATCCTTGCTGTTCGTCACAACAGCGCCGCCCTCTCCGCCGGTAATCGTCTTCACTGCGTGGAAGGAAAGCGTTGTCATATCTGCAATGCTGCCGTTCGGCC
This sequence comes from uncultured Lachnospiraceae bacterium, assembly GCA_937877165.1. Classification (GTDB taxonomy): domain Bacteria; phylum Bacillota; class Clostridia; order Lachnospirales; family Lachnospiraceae; genus CAG-791. Next base: position 13,914 of record CALEFO010000171.1, read on the forward strand.
TTCCCCTGTAGGTCGTCCCAATGACATGCGCACCATCCTCAATGTATACGAAGCCGTACTTCTCCTTCAGGGCAAGGAACGCGTCCTCATCCACGGACTGTCCGCCGAAGTCCACCGCGACCACAGCCCGGGTTGCCGGTGTGATGTGCTGTTCCACCGATGCCGGATCCAGATTGTAGGTATCCGGAAGAATATCTGCAAAAACCGGCTTTGCTCCTACATAGAGCGCACAGTTTGCCGATGCCGCAAAGGTGATTGGCGTTGTAATCAGCTCGTCACCCTTCCCCAAGCCCGCCGCCATGCAGGCAAGATGAAGCGCCGCTGTTCCGTTGGCACACAGTACGGCGTATTTTGCCCCGGTCACATGGCAGAGCTTCTCTTCACACTCCGCAATATGCGGGCCCGTGGTCAGATAGTCGCTCCTTAATACTTCAACCGCCGCGTCAATGTCCGCCTGATCAATGTACTGGTGGGAATAATATAATTTTGTCTGGCGGACCGGCTGGCCGCCCTCAATTGCCGGAATTCTCTTCCTGTCCATGCTCATGTATGTCCGCTCAGTGCTCTTCCACCGTCTTTAAAAGCGCCCGAATCTGTTCCACCGAAAGCCATTCCTTGTTGCTGCCGGAGGAATAAACAAAGCCGTCTTCCACTGCCTTGCCCTTCGGATCCCGCACCTGACGGTCGTTGTAGGTAATCTGAGGATAAATGATATAGTTCTTCTCGAACTCCAGTGTATTCGGCGCATCCTCTGCCGTCACCATGACCTCGTGCAGCTTCTCTCCGGGACGGATGCCGACCTCCACCGTCTTGCAGCCGGGAAGAAGAGCCTCCGCCAGATCCTTCACATAGAAGGACGGAATCTTGGAAATAAAGGTCTCACCGCCCTTAGCCTCTTCCAGCGCCTTAATCACAAGCTCAACACCCTGATCCAGACTGATCCAGAAGCGGGTCATCCGGTAATCCGTAATTGGCATGGTGGTCTCCCCGCGCGCGATGAGATCGCGGAAGAACGGAATCACCGAGCCGCGGCTTCCTGCTACGTTCCCGTAGCGTACGACAGAGAAAGAGACATCCTTGCTGCCCGCATAGGCGTTCGCTGCAATAAAGAGCTTGTCACTGACCAGCTTTGTGCCTCCATAGAGATTGACCGGATTCACCGCCTTGTCCGTGGACAGCGCGACAACCTTCTTCACGCCCTGATCGAGTGCCGCGTCGATGATGTTCATCGCGCCGTGCACGTTGGTCTTGATGGCTTCCGAAGGGTTGTACTCGCAGGCAGGAACCTGCTTGAGCGCCGCTGCATGGATGACGTAATCCACGCCCTCCATCGCACGCTCGAGCCGTTCCTTGTCGCGTACATCTCCGATGAAAAAGCGCATGATCTGCGCATTCTCCTTATACGGAGACTCATTGGCCATCAGGAATTGTTTAAACTCGTCTCTGGAATAAATAATCAGCTTTTTCGGATGATAATGCTCCAGAACATATTTGGTAAAGCAGTGCCCAAAGGATCCGGTTCCTCCTGTGATCAGGATGGTTTTATCGTCCAGTAAATGCTTCTCTGCCATAGATAGTTCAGTTTCCTTTCTTCATCTGTTTTTCATAATATTCGTTCAGCTTATTGAACGTATCATCGTCAATGACATGCTCGATCCGGCAGGCCTCATCGGCCGCCGTTTCCTCACTGACACCGATGGCGATCAGCACCTTGCGCAGAAGCTTGTGCCGGGAATAAATCCGCTCCGCAATCACACGTCCCTTCGGAAGGAAGGTGATATAGCCATTTACATCCATTTCAATATAGCCGTTCTCACGCAGCTTTTTCATCGCAATACTGACGCTTGGTTTGGAAAAGCCCATTTCATTGACAATGTCGATGCTGCGGACATACGGGTTTCTCTCTTCCAGAATCAGTATTGTTTCCAGATAGTCTTCTGCAGACTCGTGAATTTCCATATTTACCTTTCTGTGCCGCGTTTTTTGCGGAACACCGGGAAATGCCTTTTTTAATTTAAAACTCCATTACCAGGCCGCCATACGCCGGCATATCAAACGCAATGTACTGCGGTTTATAGTCGCAGTCACCCTTCCTGGCCTTCAGAACCTTCGGCACGTTCGAGCCTGCTCCGCCGAATTCCGGATCGGTGCTGTTCAAAAGCACCTTGTAGCTTCCCATCGCAGGTACGCCCAGACGATAGTCCTTGTACTCCACCGGCGTCATATTCAAAATAAACAGAATTCTCCGGTCATCCGATCCGCACTTGCGGAAGAAGCTGTAAATGCTGCGGCTCTTGTCATCGGCATTGATCCATTCAAAGCCGTCCCAGCTGTCATCAATTTCATACATGCAGGGATACTTGCGGTAAATTTTCAGAAGCTCCGCATAGTACTTCTGCATGCCGGCATTCAGTTCGTTCTGAAGAAGGAACCAGTCCAGCTCCCGCGCCTCGCTCCACTCCCGCTCCTGACCGAATTCCTGACCCATGAACAGAAGCTTTTTGCCGGAATGGCCCATCATGAAGGTATAGGCGAGACGGAGGTTCGCGTACTTATCCACAGGATAGCCGGGCATCTTCTCCACCATCGAGCACTTGAGGTGAACCACCTCATCATGGGAGAGCGGAAGAATGTACTTCTCCGAGCTGTTATAGCTCATCGCAAAGGTCATGCTGTAATGCGAGCCGCTGCGCATGATAGGATCCAGCTTCATGTATTCGCAGAAATCATGCATCCAGCCCATGTTCCACTTGAAGGTAAAGCCCAGTCCGTCCGTTCCAATTTCACTGGTCACCTTCGGCCATGCGGTGGATTCCTCCGCAATGGTCATAAAGCCCGGATACGAACCGCGCACCACGGAATTCATGTGCTGGAAGAATACGATGGCATCCAGATTCTTGTTGTCTCCGTACTTGTTGGGAAGCCACTCGCCTTCCCTCTTGCCATAGTCCAGATACAGCATGGAGGCAACCGCATCCACACGGATTCCGTCCACATGGAATTCACGGATCCAGTAAAGAACATTCGCGATCAGAAAATTCTTTACCTCAGGCTTCGCCAGATTGAAGATCTTCGTTCCCCAGTCCGGGTGCTCTCCTCTTCTCGGATCCGGATCCTCGTAAATGCATTTCCCGTCAAAGCAGGCAAGGCCATGCTCGTCCGGGCAGAAATGCGCCGGAACCCAGTCCAGGATGACACCGATGTTGTTCCTGTGCAGGGTATCGATCAGATACATGAAGTCCTTCGGGCTTCCGTAGCGGGAGGTCGGCGCATAGTAACCGGTTACCTGATAGCCCCAGGAGCCGTCGAAGGGATGCTCCAGAATTCCCATCAGCTCAATGTGGGTAAACTTCATCTCTTTCAGATAAGCCACCAGACGGTCCGCAAATTCCCGATAATTATAAAATCCGTCTCCGCCGTCCGGATGTTTCATCCAGGAGCCGATGTGGCATTCATAAATTGCCAGGGGCTCCTTGAAAACGTTCTTTTTCTCACGAGCCTCCACCCACTTCGAATCGCCCCACTGATAGCCGGAGAGATTTGTTGTGCGGGATGCGGTTCCAGGGCGAAGCTCCGCCGCGTTCGCATACGGATCTGCCTTGTAGAGTTTTTTTCCTTCCGGCGTGTAGATCAGATACTTGTACAGCTCATTCTCGCCGACTCCCGGAATGAAGCAGGTCCAGATGCCAATCTCACCAATTTTCTCCATGGCATACTGATCTTCGTTCCATCCGTTAAAGGATCCGATGACATGAACCGCAGCTGCATTTGGTGCCCACACCGCGAAAAACATTCCTTCTATGCCGTTCTCTATCGACGGATGTGCGCCAAGCTTTTTATAAATATCGTAATGGGTTCCCTGTCCAAACAGATAGCAGTCATCCTGCGAAATAAAAACGCGCTGTTCTTCCTGCGGTTTTTCTTCCTTTTTCGGTTTTGCTGCTCTTGCTCTTCCGGATTCCGATACTGCCGCAGCCATCTGTGCAGCCGCCTTTGCCATTCCGGTCTTTGCCTTTTTTCTCTTTGCTGTCATTTGCAACCCCTCCTGCCCCCAAGAAAAGTGAATGCTGTATCATTCTCATCCGTTGTGCATGAAATCTTTCTCATGGATGATGATCCGGTCATTCTCATCATATCGTCGTCTGGAAATCACTTCAATCAGCGTGTGCGGCGTCTTCTTCTCCGCATAACCGATTGCCTCATCCACCAGGTCACGAACCTCCCCCAGCGTCACCTGATGCGTGGAGGTCTGCATTGCTGCGATTCGCTGTGCCAGTGCCAGCTGTCCGAATTCATCAATGGAGAAATCCTGCGACAGTGCGTAGTCCCTCGCATAGGCTACCAGTGCCTTGTCATCCAACGGCCGGATTGCGATCGTTGCCGTGAAGCTGCCGAGATATTTCTCGTTCTCATGGCGGAACTGCTCCATCTTCTTGTTGCCGTCCACCAGAATCAGAATAATGCCATGCTCACGGCCTTCCAGCTCATGATACAGACGCTCCATGGTCTTCGGCGCAATGTCCGCTGACTTGTTGATAATCAGTGCGCCGCTCTCCAGCTTTTCAAAGGTTTTCCGGATTCCTTCCGGTTTCAGCCGGTTCAGTGATTCGCCGGAGACTCTTGCAACCTTTCCGGTAAAATTGGAGTCGGTTTTCCGCGTGATTTCCAGAATGCCCTTGGCCACACGGTCCGCCGTTGCTTCATTTCCCAGAATGAGGAGGTTCCCGGTCGAGGAAGCAAGACTGATCTGGTCCAGCGCTTCTGTAAGCTGCTCCACATTCTCTCTCATGCGGCAGAACGGTCCGAACAGCCGCCGCTCCTCTTTGGAAAGCTCACGCTTTCCGCCGGAAGCAGGCTTTGCCGTCTCTTTTCTGCCTTCCGCCGGAGCCGGTGCTGCCTTCGCCGCAGGAGCTTCTGTCTTCTGTTTCTCCTGCTGCAGGGGCTTACGCTGCGGCCGCTTTTCTTCTGCAGGGGCCGCCTTTACCGATTCTGCAGAAGCTTCTTCCTCATATGCCTCGGTGGGAGCTTCTTCCGGCTCTTCTTCTGCGGTCACTTCCTCCGGTTCTTCTTCGTACTCCTCATCGGACGCTTCTTCCGGATCCTCTGCATATTCCTCTGCGGGCGCCTCTTCCTCATACTCTTCTGCAGGAGCTTCTTCCTCGTACACCTCTTCGGAAGCTTCTTCATGCTCTTCTTCTGCAGGAGCTTCTTCCTCGTATGCCTCTTCGGAAGCCTCTTCGTACTCTTCTGCTGGAAGCTCTTCCGGCTGTTCCTTCCGAACGGTCTCCGCCTCCGGCGCCTCTTCCGTGCTCCTCATCTCTTCCGTCAGGCCGACTGCACTCGCCGTATTCTCCTGCGGCGCAGGTTCCATTTGCTCTTCTTCCCGCTCATCCAGGTAAGTCTCCTGCTGCGGCTCTTTCTGCTCTTTATAAGCAGTCTCCTCTTCTCTGCGGGCAAGCTCCTCCTGCCGCGCCATGGCGCGATGGATATCCTCCGAGTTCCAGCGTCTTGTCGCGATCTCATCCATTGCATCCCTGCCGCGGCGTCCATAGACCTTCGTGTCATCCTCTTCCTGGGAGACCGGGACGTTCCGCCCTGCAGGTCTCACCGGAGCTTCGTCATCTCCGCGATAGGTTCTGCGTACCGGCTGCCCTGCGGCAGGTACCTTTTCCCTTGCCGGCTGCGGTCCTCTTGCCGGAAGATCTCCCGCCATGCGATACATGCCGCTCCGCACCTGTCTTCTCTGGCGTGCAACGCCCTTCTCGATATCCTCCAGAAGACCATGCCGGGCCGTCTCGTCAAAATCCTGCATTAAAGATCCCGTATCCTCCAGAATTCTCTGTGCGCGCTTCTCATCATTGGCGCGGCGGATATCCGAGCGAATCTTCTCCCACTCTGCCATCACTTCGCTGATGGACAGCTGCCCGTCCACCTGCGGCTCCGGCTCCTCGGGTGCATCCATCACCATGGAATACTGCCCGCTTGTCTCCTGTTCCAGCTTGTCATCATACGGGCGCGCATAAATATCCTGCATGCCCTTGGCTACGTTATTCTGAATGCTGTCTACGCTGTGCTGTTCCTCTGCCGTGCGGATCGGAAGATCCGTGTGTGCTTTCTCCGCAGGCGCCGACAGCTCTTGTTCCGTTTCCTGCTCTGTGGCAGGCTCTTCCGGAAGCGTCACTTTCTCCTCTTCCTCTGCGGCGCGCTCCTCCACCGCGTTTCTCTCCAGTTCCTTCGCTGTCCGCTCTGCCTGAGCCTTTTCCTCTGCCTCTTTGGCACTCTCCTCTGCGGCAGGCTCCTCTGCGATTGTCGAAGCTTCTTCCTTCCTTCCGGCAGCCGGTGCCTTTCCAAGAAGCTCTTCTGCCTTCCCGGCATATCTGCTTTCTGCAAAGTTCCGCAGAATCGCGCTGCAGAGCTCTGCTGCCTTCTGCACATCGCCCGCATTCTGATAGAGAGCTGCCAGCTCATAATCCCATCTGGCGGTCGCCTTCTCTATGTGGAGCTGCTCCAATACCGCAATCTTCTCCTGATCGGAAACCGGGGAGACACAATACATCTTATACTGAAGAATCAGGCGCTTGGGGTTCTTCGGATCCAACGTCTGATATTCCTGCATCAGCTGCAGCGCCAGCGTCAGATCGCTCTGCAGGCCGTCACGGCCGTACAGAAAAATCGTCAGCTCACATAACGCATAAACAATCACCGGATTGTCGCGCTCTCTTTCATATGCAATTGCCATGATGTCGCGGCTTCTGTCGTAATCGCCGACTGCCTTGTAGACCTCGCTGATCCTGCACAGGGTCTCTGCACTCTTGACGTGGTTCCAGTCGATTCCGTCTGCAATGTTCGCCGCTTCCTCAAAACGCTTCTCACCAATCAGAGCGTTGATTTCATTCAGACTGATTTTGAATTCATACTTATCCACTGTTCTTCCCTCGTATTTCCCGGCGTGCGGAGCATAGCTGCGCGCATAGCTTTCCCAATGTAAATATCATCAAAAGTTTAGCATACGCCCTATTGCATGTCAAAAAACGCCACCGCCGTTTTGCGCAGCACTTCCTGAACCGGAAAGCACGATGGGAGCATCGGAATTGGGCCGCTTGGCGGCACCAATTCGTGTTTGAATGCGATCGCATCAGCGATCACATTCAAACTTATACCTCCCTGAGGCAAAATTCGCGAAGGCGATTTTGCCGAATGTGTCAGCCGGTGCCTCGGCACCGATGCTGCAGTTTAAAAGTGACATATCGATGTCACTTTCAAACTGCACTTTCATACTTCTGCCTCAGATGCCGCGAAAGCTCCGCGTACTGCTCCAAAGAGAGCTTTTCTCCCCGAATGGTCGGAGAAAGTCCCATTTTCTCCAATGCGCCCTGAACTTCCTCCCGTGTAACAGCCTCGTCACTACCATCAAGTCCGTGAGAAAGCGCATTGGCCAATGTCTTTCGTCTCTGATTGAAGGCCGCGCGGATCAGCGCGAACAAGAAGGCTTCATCCGCATCCACCGGGGCCCCCTTCCGGATATTCAGCTTCAAGACCGCCGAATCTACACCGGGTCTTGGAATAAAGCTTCCCGGAGAAACCATGCAGACCAGCTCCGGCTCCGAATAATAGCGAACCGCAAGCGACAGCGCGCCGTATTCCCGATCCTTTTCCGTCGCAAGAATCCGGTCCGCCACCTCCTTCTGAACCATCACGGTAATGCTCTCAAAACAGTCCGCCTCCTGAAACAGCTGCAGCAGAATCGGTGTCGTGATGTAATAGGGGAGATTTGCCACACATTTCAGAGGACGGCCCTGATTGTATTCAACGGCAGCCTTCTTCAGATCCGTTTTCAGAATGTCCTGAAATAGAATGGTCACATTGTCCCGATCCTCCAGTGTCCGGTTCAGCACCGGCTCCAGAGAGTGGTCAATCTCCACGGCCACAACATGTCCCGCTGCCTCGGACAAAAGCTGCGTCATTGTACCGATTCCCGGTCCGATTTCCAGGACGCAGTCGTCTTCCGAAATATCCGCCGCATCGATGATCTGATCGACAACCCCCCGGTTGATCAGAAAGTTCTGTCCGTATTTCTTCTTCGCCCGGAGTCCAAACTCATTCAATACCGCCATGGTTCCATGAGGGCTTGCCAGCAATTCGCTCATCTGATTTCCTTCCTGCCGCTTTCTTTCGCAGCATTTCCATTCATTATGCCTGTGTAGTAGCGGCGCTCTTCCCCGCGCCTTTACACTCTTCCATCCGGTAAAGCCTGCATGCGTTCTTCCAGGTCTGCTCCACTACCGCCTCCGCCGGAAGCTCCTTGATCTCCGCAATCTGGCGCACGACATAGCGAAGAAGAAGCGATGAGTTCCGCTCCCCACGGTGCGGCTCCGGCGCCATGTACGGGCTGTCTGTCTCCAACACGATTCTCTCCAGCGGTGTCTTGCGCACCGTCTCCTTGAGCTTTTTCCCATTCCGGAAGGTCACAACGCCTCCTACTCCGAGGAAGAATCCCATTCGCCAAAACTCCGGTGCCAGCTCTGCACTGTAGGAGTAGCAGTGAATCACACCGCCGATCTCCTCCGCCCGGCATTCCCTCAGGATCTGCAATGTGTCCGCTGCAGCGTCCCTGGAGTGAATGATCACAGGCTTTCCCTCTTCCCGCGCGAGATCCAGCTGCCTTCGAAACCAGTGCTGCTGTAGCTTTCGTTCCGGCGTATCCCAATGATAATCAAGACCGATCTCTCCGACCGCGACCATCTTCGGCAGCCGCAGCCCCTGACGGATCCTCTCCAGATCCTTCTCCGTCATCTCTGCGCATTCCGAAGGATGAATCCCAAGCGCCCCATAAATGTTTGCATGTGCTCCGACAAGAGCAATGATTCTGTCCAGACTTTCCATGGTCGAGCCCGGATCCGTCACCGCTCCGATTCCCAATTCCCCGAAACGGCCGATGACCTCTTCCCTGTCTTCGTCAAAAGCCGCATCATCATAATGTGCATGAGTATCAAATATCATTTTCTTCCATCCTTATCCGGCCGTATGTTTTCTCTCCTGATTATCGCAGAAAACGCTGAATTTACACGTTTTTTCGTCTTCTGAAAAAAATTTTAAAAAAGTGCTTGCCAAATCTATATGGTCCTACTATAATAGCACTTGTTCGCGAGGGAGTAACAAAAACCTGAAGAGCGAATCAAACGAAATTACTTCTTCACAATTTCATAAATATGCGCTTTTAGCTCAGTTGGTAGAGCACCTGACTCTTAATCAGGGTGTCCAGGGTTCGAGTCCCTGAAGGCGCACGCGGAGCACTGTTTTTGTGGGGTCAGCCCATGGGGACGGTGTTTCTTTTTTGTTTAAGGCTCAGCATACACCAATTTCATAGTGAATTGATCGCTTGCGGACATATTCACGAATGAAATTGGTGTGCGGCCAGGATCCGAAGGATCTCTGGCCACCCACATCGAGGATTCCTGCAGGGAATTCGAGATGTGGGCACTGAGCCGGTCCCCTTTCCTCTCTTTATCCACTTGCGACACAATTCCTGTTTTGGGTTATTTTTTTCCTTCCTCCTCATGCTATACTCGATGCTGACATTCGGGAGACGCCGCCATGCCGTTTCCCGGCAGAATGATGAAGGAGCTCTTCTCATGAATACCTATCTGATGAAAAAGGCTATGATCGAGACTGCCGTGGACCGCGGCATCAAGGAAATGGAAGATGATCCGAAAAGAAGTATCCGCAGGCTGACCGATCTCGGCAGGCAGTTTTCCAAAAACCGCTTTCAAGAGACTGTTTTCTCTGTCATGCAGGAGCTCCTCGACAACGAGGACAGTGCCTATTACGATATGATGCACAACCTGCTGAAGAATTCTGACAAGGAGGCCCTGAAGAAGTTCGGCGTCAACTTCGGATATATGAGCTGGACCTATGGTGCTGCCAGAATCCGCGAGAACGAGGCCGCAGAAGGCTTCTGCATCCCGTGGACCATTATGCTGCGCTACGACCCCAAGGTCCACGGCGGCCTTTCCATGGACCGTCTTGCCTCACTGATGGAGCAGGGACAGGATCTTGGCATCTATGCCTATTTCATCCGGGAATGTGCAGATGACGAGGATTCCTACGCTCTTCTGGAGCTTCTGGAGCGATACAAGGAAACCGCAAGTGTCTGGTTCAAGAGCAACGGGCGCCTCACTGCAGCACAAATCCAGATGCTCCGGATGTGCCGCAACACGCTGGTGTGTCTCCCGCTCTCCGATCCGGAGACACAGCTGACCGCAGCACTTCTCCGCGATCAAAAGGTTCCGTTTGCTCTTTATCTGGAATATGGAAAAGGAGCCATGAGCAAAGAGCTTGCAGACAGCAGCATGGAAAGC
>CALEFO010000172.1 GCA_937877165.1 uncultured Lachnospiraceae bacterium
GCGGTCTGGGTCAATGTTCCGTCGGAGACGGACAGGACGGCGGGACAGAGCCGTGCGGACTGGACGGATTATGTGCTGATCTTCTGCGAGAAGCTGGAAGAGGCCGGCTACCAGCCGATGATTTACGGAAATCTTGCATCCTTCGTGATGATGCTGAACATGGAAGATCTGGAAAAATATGACAAGTGGATCGCCAATACCGGTGCCGGGTTGTATTTCCCCTATCAGTTCAGTATGTGGCAGTATTCTGTAAACGGAACGGTGCCGGGAATCACAACCGAGGTCGGACTGGATGCGAGCCTCACGATCGGGTGAGGCTTTGATGAGTTTTTTCAGTGTCAAGAAAAAATACTTGACACATGTTCTCCTGTTCTGTATGATAAATAAGTTGTTATGCGGCATGAGAAGGCCGCTGCCAGGACAGAGGTTGCAGAATGGAGCAGATCGTAGAGCAGGGAATGTTATATGACTTTTACGGGCCGCTTCTTACGAAGCACCAGCAGGAGATTTATGAGCTGGTGGTTTATCAGAACCTCTCGCTGAATGAGATTGCGGAGCAGAACGGCATCAGCAAGCAGGCCGTTTCTGACCTGGTCCGCCGCGCAACGGCGCAGATGCAGGGCTATGAGAAGAGCCTCGGCATGATTGAGAGATTCCGGAGAATCCGGAAAAGCTGTCGAAGGCTTTCAGAAGAGGCGGAAAAGCTTCGGGACGAGCAGGAAGCGGAAACCTTCCGGAAGATTGCAGACGAGATTCGCAAGGAACTGTAGATAAGAAGAATACGCTGCGGGATGCCCTGTGTGCGATCCACCGCGGGCACTCTGACAGGAAATACAGCTATGGCATTTGAGAGTTTATCGGACAAACTGAACCGTGTATTCGCGAAGCTTCGCGGAAAGGGAAAGCTTTCGGAGAAGGACGTGCAGGAAGCCCTGAAGGAAGTCAAGATGGCGCTTCTCGAGGCGGACGTCAACTTCCGGGTGGTGAAGCAGTTTATCGCATCCATTCAGGAGCGCGCGGTCGGATCCGAGGTCATGAACGGACTGAATCCGGCGCAGCAGGTCATCAAGATTGTCAACGAAGAGATGATCCGCCTGATGGGTTCGGAGACCACGGAGCTTGCGTTCCAGCCGGGGAAGGCCGTCACGGTGATCATGATGGCAGGCCTTCAGGGCTCCGGTAAGACGACGACGGCATCGAAGCTTGCAGGGAAGCTTAAGCTGAAAGGGAAAAAGCCCCTTCTTGCGGCACTGGACGTCTATCGCCCCGGTGCCATCCGTCAGCTTCAGGTAAACGGTGAGAAGGTCGGAGTCCCTGTCTTTGAGATGGGAGATTCCAAAAGCCCCGTCGACATTGCAAAGGCAGCTCTGGCACACGCGGAGAAGAACGGTAATGACGTGCTGTTTCTGGATACGGCGGGCCGTCTTCAGATCGACGATGAGATGATGGAGGAGCTCCAGAAGATCAAGGAAGCGGTGACGGTTCACGAGACCATTCTGGTGGTCGATGCGATGACCGGTCAGGAGGCCGTCAATGTTGCGAAGACCTTCGATGAGAAGGTCGGTGTGGACGGCGTTATTCTCTCGAAGATGGACGGCGATACGAGAGGCGGTGCGGCACTTTCCGTCAAGGCGGTGACCGGACGTCCGATCCTGTATGTCGGCATGGGCGAGAAGCTCTCGGATCTGGAGCAGTTCTATCCGGACCGCATGGCATCCCGGATCCTCGGAATGGGGGATGTCCTGACGCTGATCGAGAAGGCCCAGGAGAATCAGACCGAAGAGGATGAGCAGAAGGGCCGCGAAATGGCCTCGAAGCTCGGCAAGGGAAAGTTCGATTTTAACGACTATCTGGAGAGCATGAACCAGATGCGCAAGATGGGAGGACTTTCCAGTATTCTGGGAATGCTGCCCGGAATGGGCATCAGCAGGGATCAGCTGGACGGAGCCATTGATGAGAAGAAAATGGCAAGGATGGAAGCCATCGTTTTGTCCATGACGCCCGAGGAACGGGCGAACCCCAAGCTCCTGACTCCGCAGCGCAAGTACCGGATCGCCAAAGGCTCCGGCAATGATATCGCGGAGGTCAACCGCTTCATCAAGCAGTTCCGGCAGATGCAGGACATGGTGAAGAAAATGGGCGGCATGAAGAAGCGCCGTCACGGCAATCCTTTTGGCGGCATGCCGGGAGGCTTTGGAGGAATGGGCGGCTTCGGAGGACGGGGAGGATTCCCGTTCGGCTAAGTTATGGTAACGACAGACGGCAGAACCGCCTGTGTTGCAGATGACACGAAGATCCGGTGCGGCGGCAGCCGCAGTGCGAAGGTGTCAGCAGAATAGATTCATTTACATATTTTCATTTTGAGGAGGAAATTATCATGGTAAAGATCAGACTTGCAAGAATCGGTGAGAAGAAGGTTCCGATTTATCGTATCGTTGTTCAGGAGTCTTCTGTTCCGCGCAATGGAAAGACCATTGATTCCATTGGCTACTACGATCCGAACACAGAGCCCGCAACCATCCGCATCGATGCAGAGAAGGCAGATGAGTGGATCAAAAAGGGCGCTCAGCCGACTGACGTTGTGAAGAAGCTGATGAAGAAGGCAGCAAAGGCCAACTGATCCTTGTCACCCTTAGAGAAAAGCCGGCGGACCGGCTTTTCCTTAGCAAACAGTGTCTGACAACTGGAAAAGAGGGATTCGATGATGAAGGAACTGGTCGAGGTGATTGCGAAGGCGCTCGTGGAACACCCGGACGAAGTCGCAGTCAGAGAAAGAACCGAGGGAAAGGTCATCAAGGTTGACTTGTATGTCGCTCCCGTGGATATGGGAAAGGTCATCGGACGTCAGGGACGGATCGCGAAGGCGATTCGCGCTGTTGTCAAGGCGGCTGCGACCCGGGAAGATGTGGCAGTTGATGTGAACATCGACTCCACGGACATGCTGAAGGAAGATGATGCGGCTGCACAGAGCCAGGAAGAGGGCTCCTGTGAGGACGCAGAAAAGGGCAATACGTTATGACGGACCGCTTTCAGGTTGGCGTTATTGCCAGTACTCACGGCGTTCGGGGAGATGTGAAGGTCTTCCCGACCACCGATGATCCTGCACGGTTCCGGAAGCTGAAGAAGGTGTATCTCACCTTCCGCGGCAGGACGGACGAGCATGAGGTCAGCGCCGTGCGGCTTCAGGGAAAATTCGTGCTGCTGCATCTTTCGGGCATTGAGAGTCCGGAAGAGGCACGGCTTTATCGGAATCTTCCGCTGATGATCGACC
>CALEFO010000173.1 GCA_937877165.1 uncultured Lachnospiraceae bacterium
GGGTGTCGTTTCCAGAATTCTTCCGGTGGAGGATATGCCTTATCTTCCGAACGGCCGTCCGCTGGATATCGTTCTGAACCCTCTGGGCGTGCCTTCCCGAATGAATATCGGACAGGTCCTGGAGATGCATCTGTCTCTGGCTTCCAAGGCGCTTGGCTTTAACGTGACGACACCGAACTTCGACGGTGCAACCCAGGATGACATTGTGGACGCCCTGAACATGGCGAATAAGTATGTCAACTCCAGCTGGGAAGAGTTCGAGGCAGAGTATAAGGATAAGGTGGATCCGGAAGTCATGCAGTATCTGCATGATCATCTGGATCACCGCGAAGAGTGGAAGGGAGTGCCGATCACTCCGGACGGAAAGGTACAGCTCCGCGACGGACGCACCGGCGAGAAGTTTGACAATCCGACAACGATCGGCTTCATGCACTACATGAAGCTGCACCATCTGGTAGATGATAAGATTCATGCACGTTCTACCGGCCCTTACTCTCTGGTAACGCAGCAGCCTCTGGGCGGCAAGGCTCAGTTCGGCGGACAGCGTTTCGGAGAAATGGAGGTTTGGGCCCTGGAGGCATACGGTGCGGCATACACCCTGCAGGAAATCCTGACGGTGAAGTCGGATGATGTTGTCGGACGTGTGAAGACCTATGAGGCCATCATCAAGGGCGAGAATGTTCCGGAGGCAGGCATTCCGGAGTCGTTCAAGGTTCTCCTGAAGGAGCTCCAGTCGCTCGGTCTGGATGTACAGGTACTGAAGGACGATGGCACTGAGGCAGAGATTAAAGAGGATATTGACTACGGCGAATCTTCCATTTACAAGTTCGCAATGGCCAATAACTTCAAGGATTCCGGTGATACCGACCGTGAGTCTCTTGCAAAGGGCGGTATGTCCCTGCAGGAGTTCAACGCAGAGGGCGAGCTGCAGGAAGCTGAAGCAGACGAGAATGCGGAGCCGGATACCGATGACGCTGACAACGATGATTTCAGTGATTCAGAGGAGTGATGATAGATGCCTAATACAAAACAGCAGAGTTATCAACCCGTAACATTTGACGCAATCCGGATCCGGCTTGCGTCTCCGGAGAGAATCCGGGAGTGGTCCTACGGTGAAGTGACGAAGCCCGAAACCATCAACTACAGAACGCTTAAGCCGGAAAAGGACGGCCTGTTCTGCGAGAAGATTTTCGGACCTACCAAGGACTGGGAATGTAAGTGCGGAAAGTATAAAAAGATTCGCTACAAGGGCGTAATCTGTGACCGCTGCGGCGTTGAGGTAACCAAGTCCTCCGTCCGCAGAGAGAGAATGGGCCACATTGAGCTGGCAGCACCGGTTTCGCACATCTGGTACTTCAAGGGAATTCCGTCCAGAATGGGACTGATTCTGGATATGAGCCCGAAGGTACTGGAGAAGGTTCTCTATTTTGCAAATTATATTGTTCTGGACAAGGGCACGACGGACCTGGAGTACAAGCAGGTCCTGACGGAGCGCGAATATCAGGAAGCGAAGGAACAGTGGGGCAGCAAATTCCGTGCAGGCATGGGAGCAGAGGCCATCAAGGAGCTGCTTCTGGCAGTTGACATCGAGAAGGAGTACCAGGAGCTCTCAGAACAGATGGTGGATTCTGCCGGACAGAAGAGAGCCCGTGTCATCAAGAGACTGGAAGTTGTGGAGTCCTTCCGTGAGAGCGGAAATCAGCCTTCCTGGATGATTCTGGACTGCATTCCGGTCATTCCTCCGGATCTTCGCCCGATGGTTCAGCTGGACGGCGGACGTTTCGCAACGTCGGATTTGAACGATCTGTATCGCCGGATCATCAACCGCAACAACCGTCTGAAGAGACTCCTTGAGCTCGGCGCGCCGGATATCATTGTCCGCAACGAGAAGAGAATGCTTCAGGAGGCAGTGGATGCCCTGATCGATAACGGACGCCGCGGCCGTGCGGTGACCGGCCCCGGAAACCGTGCCCTGAAGTCCCTGTCCGACATGCTCAAGGGTAAGGGCGGACGTTTCCGTCAGAACCTTCTGGGCAAGCGTGTTGACTATTCCGGACGTTCGGTTATCGTCGTTGGCCCGGAGATGAAGATTTATCAGTGCGGCGTTCCAAAGGAAATGGCTCTGGAGCTTTTTAAGCCCTTTGTCATGAAGGAGCTGGAGAAACGCGGCATTTCCCAGAACATCAAGAATGCGAAGAAGCTGGTTGAGCGTGTGAATCCGCAGGTTTGGGACATTCTTGAGGATGTCATCAAAGAGCATCCTGTGATGCTGAACCGTGCACCTACGCTGCACCGTCTGGGTATCCAGGCATTCGAGCCGATTCTGGTAGAAGGCAAGGCCATCAAGCTTCATCCGCTGGTCTGCACGGCCTTCAATGCCGACTTCGACGGTGACCAGATGGCAATCCACCTTCCTCTTTCGGTAGAGGCGCAGGCAGAGTGCCGATTCCTCCTGCTTTCTCCGAACAACCTCCTGAAGCCTTCGGACGGAGGCCCGGTGGCGGTTCCTTCGCAGGATATGATTCTGGGTGTGTACTACATTACCCAGCAAAGAGACGGAGAGCCCGGTGAGGGAATGTGCTTCTCGTCCATGAACGAGGCCATTCTTGCCTATGAGAATCATTACATCACGCTTCACTCGAAGATCAGGGTAAAGCTGTCCAAGAAGGATGCGGACGGAAATGTCATCTCCGGAATGGTAGACACCTCTCTGGGACGTCTGATGTTCAATGAGGCACTGCCGCAGGATCTTGGCTTTGTAGACCG
Organism: uncultured Lachnospiraceae bacterium; assembly: GCA_937877165.1. GTDB lineage: Bacteria > Bacillota > Clostridia > Lachnospirales > Lachnospiraceae > CAG-791. Next base: position 2,767 of record CALEFO010000173.1, read on the forward strand.
CAGCAAGCCGGAGAACTTCCTCCTTCCCGAGGTTGATTTCCTGGTCAAGAAGAAGGACCTGAAGAAGATTCTTCAGAAGGTCATCGACAAGCACGGCACCTTCAAGTGTGCCGAGGTTCTGGATCTGATCAAGGCAATGGGCTACAAGTGGTCCACCATCGCCTGCATGACCATCTCCATCGCGGACATTCTCGTTCCGAAGGAGAAGAAGGATCTGCTGGAAGAAGCACAGAAGACGGTTGACCAGATCTCCAAGAACTACAGAAGAGGTCTGGTAACTGAGGAAGAGCGTTACCGCGCGGTTGTTGAGACCTGGACAAAGATCGATAACCGCCTGACGGATGCGCTGCTGAACTCTTTGGATAAGTACAACAACATCTTCATGATGGCGGATTCCGGTGCGCGAGGATCCAGCCAGCAGATCAAGCAGCTGGCCGGTATGCGAGGCCTGATGTCGGATACGAGCGGACGTACCATCGAGCTGCCCATCAAGTCGAACTTCCGCGAAGGACTGGATGTACTGGAGTACTTCATTTCGGCACACGGCGCCCGCAAGGGAATGTCGGATATTGCACTTCGTACCGCAGACTCCGGTTACCTGACCCGTCGAATGGTCGATGTCTCTCAGGAGCTGATCATTCGTGAAATCGACTGCTCGGAAGGCAAGGAAATCATCCCCGGCATGTACGTCAAGGCGTTCATGGACGGCAAGGAGAACATCGAGAGTCTTAAGGACCGTATCACGGGACGTGTATCCTGCGAGGAGATCCGGGATGCCGAAGGCAATGTGCTGGTGAAGAAGAACCACATGATCACTCCGAGCCGCGCAGAGGCCATTCTGTCGAAGGGCCTGAATGCCAAGGGAGAACCGATTGATCCACTGAAGGATGCGGTCAAGATCCGTACCATCCTGACCTGCCGCAGCCACCTCGGCATCTGCGCGAAGTGCTATGGTTCGAACATGGCGACCGGTGAGATGGTTCAGGTCGGTGAGGCAGTCGGAATCATCGCGGCACAGTCCATCGGTGAGCCCGGTACTCAGCTGACGATGAGAAACTTCCACTCCGGCGGTGTCGCTGGCGGCGCGGATATCACACAGGGTCTTCCCCGTGTCGAGGAGCTGTTTGAGGCGCGTAAGCCGAAGGGACTTGCCATCATCTCGGACATCGCCGGAACGGTTGAGGTCAGAGACAGCAAGAAGCAGCGCTCAGTTGTCGTCACCAACGATGAGGACGGAGAGTCGAAGGAATATGCAATTCCTTACGGCTTCCGCATCAAGGTTCAGGACAAGCAGGTGATTGAGGCTGGTGATGAGCTGACGGAAGGCTCGGTCAACCCGCACGATCTGCTGAAGATCAAGGGTGTCCGCGCCGTACAGGATTATCTGCTGCGTGAGGTACAGCGAGTGTACCGTCTGCAGGGCGTTGATATCTGTGACAAGCACGTTGAGATCATTGTCCGCTCGATGCTGAAGAAGGTCCGCATCGAGGAGCCCGGAGATACGAGCTTCCTTCCGGGAAGCCTGATTGATTTCCTGGACTTCGAGGAAGAGAACGAGCGCCTGACCGAGGAAGGCAAGGAGCCCGCCAAGGGAACCCGCATTATTCTGGGTATCACGAAGTCGGCTCTGGCGACGGATTCCTTCCTGTCGGCAGCATCCTTCCAGGAGACGACAAGAGTCCTGACGGATGCGGCAATCCGCGGCAAGGTCGATCCTCTGATCGGTTTGAAGGAGAATGTCATCATCGGTAAGCTGATTCCGGCAGGTACCGGCATGAAGCGCTACCGCTACACGAAGCTGAACACGGATGCACGCCTTGCGGCACAGACCGCTCTTCTGGATCAGGATATTCTGGATTCCGAGGATCAGGACGCTCCGGTGCCGGAGGAGAATGATACGGTTTCGGACGTAGAGCTTCCGGAAGAGGAGCAGGCAGAGGACACCGTGATCTGAGAACATAGCTGTTCAGCACAATTACAAAAAAACGTTGACAACAGACGCTTCGGTGCGTAAACTTAGAGCGATGTGCATACAGGCACATCGCTCTTTTGCTGCCTTTTATCCGACCAGAAGAAAGGTGGCGGGAGCAGAACATATTCCTGTCCGGTCTGGGTTAACAGACAGGACAAATCTAACAAGGAGGTAATCAGAATGCCGACATTTAACCAGCTGGTAAGAAAGGGACGTGAGGTTTCTACCAAGAAATCCAAGGCACCCGCACTGCAGGTAGGATTCAACTCTCTGAAGAAGAAGCAGATCGCACAGGCTGCTCCGCAGAAGAGAGGTGTCTGCACCGCAGTCAAGACCGCAACCCCGAAGAAGCCGAACTCAGCTCTTCGTAAGATCGCCAGAGTACGTCTTTCCAACGGAATGGAAGTCACTTCCTATATCCCGGGCGAAGGACACAATCTGCAGGAGCACTCCGTTGTCATGATCCGTGGCGGACGTGTAAAGGATCTTCCCGGTACCAGATACCACATTATCCGTGGTACTCTCGATACTGCCGGAGTTGCAAACCGCAAGCAGGCCCGCTCCAAGTATGGTGCAAAGAGACCGAAAGCTGCAAAATAATACTTTCTAAATGTATGGTGATGTTGGAATCTGGTTTCGATAGATTTCTGTACAGAAATCCTTCGCGGTCCTTCGGTCGCAGATGCTGCGCCGGACCGGACGGGTGTTGGAACCTGATCGCCAGCATGGACACATCAAATTAGTGAGTACCTGTGAATTATCCACTGGAAGGCTGATCACACGGAATGACGGTCGGCCCGACACACATTGATAAGGAGGGAAGTATCATGCCGCGTAAAGGACATGTACAGAAGAGAGATGTATTAGCAGACCCCTTATACAACAGCAAGGTCGTAACCAAACTTGTAAACAGCATTATGCTGGATGGCAAGAAGGGTGTTGCCCAGAAGATTGTATATGGAGCATTTGCTCAGGTAGAAGAGAAGGCAGGCAAGCCGGCACTCGAGGTTTTCGAGGGTGCAATGAACAACGTAATGCCTGCACTGGAAGTTAAGGCAAGACGTATCGGCGGCGCTACGTATCAGGTACCGATTGAGGTTCGCCCTGAGCGTAGACAGGCTCTGGCACTGCGCTGGATCACTATGTTCTCCCGCAAGAGAGGCGAGAAGAACATGGAGGACAAGCTTGCAGGCGAGATCCTCGATGCGTACAACAACACGGGCGCTTCCGTAAAGCGTAAGGAAGACATGCACAAGATGGCAGATGCAAACAGAGCATTCTCTCATTACAAATTCTGATCGGAGAGAATCTGTTGAGCATCGATTCCCGCATGAGAGTTCCCGGGAGGCGGGAGACCGCGTCCCGGAAGAGGAATGCGGGGTTTGCTAGGAGGAAAAACCTGTGGCAGAAAAAAGACAGTATCCCCTGGAGAGAACCAGGAACATCGGTATCATGGCTCATATCGATGCAGGTAAGACCACTCTGACCGAGCGTATCCTGTATTATACCGGTGTTAACTACAAGATCGGTGAGACACACGATGGTACTGCAACCATGGACTACATGGAGCAGGAGCAGGAGCGTGGTATCACCATCACGTCCGCGGCAACCACCTGCCATTGGACGGAAGAGGATCACCACAAGAAAAAGGCGGGCGCTCTTGAGCACCGTATCAACATCATTGATACCCCCGGACACGTAGACTTCACCGTAGAGGTTGAGCGTTCTCTTCGTGTTCTGGACGGCGCTGTCGGTGTTTTCTCTGCAAAGGGCGGCGTTGAGCCTCAGTCTGAGAATGTATGGCGTCAGGCTGATACCTACAACGTTCCCCGTATGGCATTTGTCAACAAGATGGATGTCATCGGCGCAGACTATTATGGCTGCGTAGACCAGATCAAGAACAGACTGGGCAAGAACCCCATCATGATCAACATCCCGATCGGTAAGGAAGACACCTACATCGGACTGATCGATCTGTTCGAGATGGAAGCGTATTATTATAAGAATGATGACGGAACCGACATCGAGATCACGGCAATTCCGGATGATCTGAAGGATGAAGCACAGATGTACCATGATCAGATGATCGAGCAGATCTGCTCTCTGGATGATGATCTGATGGAGCAGTACCTCGAAGGTGAGGAGCCGTCTGTAGATGCACTGCGGAAGGTTCTTCGTAAGGCAACCTGCACCTGCCAGGCAGTTCCGGTATGCTGCGGATCTGCGTACAAGAACAAGGGTGTTCAGAAGTGCCTCGATGCCATCATTGAGTATATGCCTTCTCCGCTTGATATTCCGGCAATCAAGGGAACCGACCTTGACGGAAACGAAGTTGAGAGACATTCTTCGGACAGCGAGCCCTTCTCTGCACTTGCATTCAAGATCATTTCCGATCCGTTCGTTGGAAAGCTCGCATTCATGCGTGTTTACTCCGGCACCTGCAAGTCCGGATCTTACGTTCTGAACTCCACCAAGGATAAGAAGGAACGTGTAGGCCGTATTCTTCAGATGCACGCGAACAAGAGATCTGAGCTGGATGAGGTATTCTCCGGTGATATCGCTGCAGCAGTTGGTCTGAAGGTTACTACAACCGGTGATACCCTCTGCGACGAATCCGCTCCGGTTATTCTGGAGTCCATGGAGTTCCCGGATCCGGTTATTGAGCTCGCAATTGAGCCCAAGACCAAGGCTGGTCAGGATAAGCTGACGGATGCTCTGCAGAAGCTGTCGGAAGAGGATCCTACCTTCCAGGCACACACCAATACCGAGACGGGTCAGACCATCATCGCCGGCATGGGTGAGCTTCACCTTGAGATCATCGTTGACCGTCTGCTTCGTGAGTTCCATGTAGAAGCAAACGTAGGTGCTCCGCAGGTTGCCTATAAGGAAACCTTCACGAAGCCGGTGGATCAGGAATACAAGTATGCGAAGCAGTCCGGCGGACGTGGTCAGTACGGACATTGTAAGGTTAAGTTCGAGCCCATGGATCCGAACGGTGAGGAAACGTACAAGTTCGACAACGCAGTTGTCGGCGGTAACATTCCGAAGGAATACATCCCTGCTGTCGGAGATGGTATCGAAGAGGCTATGAAGGCAGGAAACCTTGGCGGATTCCCGGTTGTCGGTGTTCACGCTACGGTTTACGACGGATCCTATCATGAAGTCGACTCCTCCGAGATGGCATTCCACATTGCCGGATCCATGTGCTTCAAGGAAGCCATGAAGAAGGCTGAGCCGGTTCTTCTGGAGCCTGTCATGAAGGTTGAAGTCACCATGCCTGAGGAATACATGGGCGATGTCATCGGAGATATGAACTCCAGACGCGGACGTGTCACCGGCATGGAAGACATCGGCGGCGGCAAGCAGGTCAACGGATTTGTTCCGCTGGCACAGATGTTCGGTTATGCAACCGATCTTCGTTCCATGACCCAGGGCCGCGGCAACTACTCCATGTTCTTCGAGAAGTACGAGCCCGTACCGAAGAACATTGCGGAGAAGGTACTGAACGACGCAAACAAGGACAAGGCATAATCCTTACGGGAAGCTTTGCCTGAGGGGAGGAAGCGCCGAAAAGAGGCACTTAATCCTTGCGCTTGGCAGTTGCATTGGTTATAATGTTTGTCAGTGACCGAAAATCGGCAGTGAATGTCTAAGGTCACTGACGAACACACTATGATTATTTTCCAAGGAGGAAATAAGAAATGGCAAAGGCACATTTTGACAGAACAAAGCCGCATGTAAACATCGGCACAATCGGTCACGTTGACCATGGTAAAACTACTCTGACCGCAGCAATCACCGCTGTTCTGGCAGACAGACTTGGCGTTGATCCTGCAGTTCCGTTTGACAAGATCGACTCCGCTCCCGAGGAGAGAGAGCGTGGTATCACCATCAACTCCGCTCACATCGAGTATGAGACTGCAAAGAGACACTATGCACACGTTGACTGCCCTGGGCACGCTGACTATGTCAAGAACATGATCACCGGTGCAGCACAGATGGATGGCGCTATCCTCGTTGTTGCAGCAACCGATGGTGTTATGGCTCAGACTCGTGAGCACGTTCTGCTTGCAAAGCAGGTAGGCGTTCCGAAGATCGTTGTATTCCTGAACAAGTGCGATATGATGGATGATCCGGAGCTGATCGAGCTGACCGAGATGGATATCCGCGATCTGCTGAACCAGTACGGCTTCCCGGGAGATGACACCCCGATTATCCAGGGCTCTGCTCTGCAGGCTCTGAACGATCCTAAGGGACCTTGGGGAGACAAGATCATGGAGCTCATGGATACCGTAGATGAGTACATCCCGGATCCGGTTCGTGATAACGACAAGCCGTTCCTGATGCCTGTCGAGGACGTATTCACCATTTCTGGTCGTGGTACCGTTGCTACCGGCCGTGTAGAGCGTGGTATGCTGAAGCTGAACGATCCCGTTGAGATCGTTGGTATCAAGGAAGAGACTCAGACCTCCGTTGCAACCGGTATCGAGATGTTCCGTAAGACCATGGACTTCGCAGAGGCTGGTGATAACATCGGTGTTCTGCTTCGTGGTATCGATCGTTCCGATATCGGGCGTGGCCAGGTTGTTGCCAAGCCCGGTTCCGTTACCTGCCACAAGAAGTTTACCGCTCAGGTTTACGTTCTGACCAAGGACGAGGGTGGCCGTCATACTCCTTTCTTCAACAACTATCGTCCTCAGTTCTATTTCAGAACAACTGACGTTACCGGCGTTATCTCCCTTCCGGAAGGAACCGAGATGTGCATGCCTGGTGATCACGTTGAGATGACCATCGAGCTGATCCATCCCGTAGCAATGGAAGAGGGACTTACCTTCGCTATTCGTGAGGGTGGCCGTACCGTTGGATCTGGCCGTGTTGTTTCCATCATCGAGTGATAGACACACAACAGAATAAGCTGTATTATGGATGGCACTCCGGAGAGTTCTCCGGGGTGCCATTTTGTATAAGTCCAGCATAAGAAGAGCCAGGAGGCGGATCGCCTGCTTGCAGGAAGAACCAGGAGGCTGTTGAAAGGAATTGGAGAGAGCTCTGTGAAGAAACGGATTGAATGGATTGATACGGCGAAGGGAATCGCTATTTTTCTGATTGTGGCAGGGCACTGCGCGGATAAGAACGGCCCGGACCGGATTCTTCTTCACTTTTCCATGTTCGGCGGAGTGGGGATTTTCTTTCTGCTCTCCGGGATGACCTTTTGCTGGAGGGAAGGAACCTTCCCGTGGTTTGACCATCGTCCGGCACGTCGCTTTTTCCAGAAATTATGGAGAAGCCTGATTGTCCCGTATCTAATTTGGGGATGCATCAGTGTCGGAATTTATGGTATCCTCGGAAGAAGTGTGGCAAAGAGCCTTGCTTCGGATCGGAAGCACTTTGGGGTGATTCCTAATCTTCTGGGACTGCTGTACGGCAACTCCGGAAGCGGCTACATGGAGTGGAACCGTCCGCTCTGGTTTCTGGTCTGTCTTGTGTGGGTGGAGCTGATCTGGTATGCGATTCTGCGATCGAAAAGGTCCAGACTCTTGTTCGGCATGGCGGTGGCGCTTCCTTTTGCCTGGATCATCGGGCAGAATGTCACAGGAATTCATCTCTGCCTTCCGTGGGAATTGGAAACGGCGGTTTGTGTGCTTCCCTATTTTGGAGCGGGGCGCCTTCTTCGTGGAAAGCTTTGGAGATCGGAAGAAACGGCACTGGAAAATCCGGCGGGCAGGACTTTGGATCTGCGCAGGATGGTTCTTCCAGCACTGCTGGGAATGGCGGCACTTGCAGCTCTGTGGCTTCTCCTTCAAGGTACGGCGGATGCAGACTTCCGGGCAGATCGTTTCTCTTACCCC
>CALEFO010000174.1 GCA_937877165.1 uncultured Lachnospiraceae bacterium
GAACGGCACGTACTGGTGGTGTGAGAGGGGTGGACATACCACCCCTACTCGATTGGGAAAATTCACAGAATATACAAAAAGGAAAACGAATATGACCTGTTCTGTGATGACGGATTTGGTAAAATATCTTAGACCTGTGTGCGGTCTATTCCATGCAGCTATAGTGACCGAATGCTTACTTTGGCAATAGTCGTACAGGGGAAAAATATCTTTTGGATGGGATGCTGACGCATTCGGCAAAACCGTCTTCACGGATTTTGCCTCAGCGGGGTATAAATATAGAAATTCTATCTGATACTTCTATAGATCTGAATGATGTCAGGAATGGAGAGAAACTATGATCAAAAAGACTGGCAGAAAAAATGTTACCAATAATACGAAAACCAGCAAGCACACCTTTTCAAACATTGCGAAGGGTGCGTTTGCTGTTGGCGTTGCGATCGGTGGCGGAGCCGTGACGCAGGGTATGGATGTTTTTGCTGCGGAGACTGATGAATACACCTTGGAGCAGGAAGGCGGCAATGAGGCAGTCGTAGAATTGCAGCCCGCTACAGAGGCACCGGAGCAGCCGCAGTCTGAGGCTGTGCAGGAACCTGTAACGGAAGCAGAAGAGCAGCTACAGTCGGAGACGGCGCAGGAACCTGTGACGGAAACAGAAGAGCAGCCACAGCCCGAGAATGTACAGGAGTCTGTGACGGAGACAGATGATCAGCTTCAGTCTGAGAATGTACAGAATTCTGCGACAGAATCAGGAGAAGAGTCTGTGCAGGATTCTGTGGATCCCGCAGAATCTGCACAAAGTGAAATGGTGAGCAGTGCATCGGAAGAGGTATCTTCTCTTGATGCCGGTGGAAGTGAAGCAAAGAATAGCCAGACTGCCAATTCGCAGGAAGAATCTGCGGCGGATTCGGGTGCAAATGAAGCATCGGCGATGGATTCTGAAAGTGCGCAGGAGGCAAATTCGACAGAAGAAAATTCTGCCCTGATGTCACAGGAGAACTTTGCGCAAAATAGTGAGTCCGTAAACGGCACGGAGGCGCTTACAGAGAAACAGGAACAGTCGCAGAGCGTTACGGATTCAGAATCTTTGGAGGGAAGTGAGTCGGTATCTGTAATGGAGAGCGGGAGCAGCTCTGAAACGAGGGCTGAATCTGAATTGGATCATGATGATCTTATTCAGTCCATTAAGGAGCAATTTGTAGCAGCGAATGGGACTGTTCTGCTGTCTTCACTTCAGGATACTGTAAAACCGGTGAACATGTCTGCGGATGACTTCCTGAGAGCAATTTCAGAGGCAGTTGGCGACTACAGCATTTACGGCGATAAAATTATTATTAATGACCATATTCAATCAGATTTTGCTGGAAACAAAATTGAATACAACAAAGATGAGCTGGGTGCCGACAAAGAGTATGATGAGAAACTCCAACCGACCTACATTGGAGATTTAAGCGGATCCGGCAACCGGATTATGCCGGGGACGGCCACAGATAAACTTATTTTCTCGAATGCCAGGGTGACTGTAAATGGCGTGGAGAGGAGCAAATTTGAATATTACGTCAATAATGATGAGACAAGAAAGGAATATATCCGCTCTTATGTAGATCAGTGGGGAAACACGGTAACGGCTCCTTCTGGATATGCCTATGTTTTCCAGTACGATGAAAACGGCAATCGAAGAGTATATGAGGTTCAGATCGATGCGGTAAAGGGAAGAAATCTGGAATTTACGACCGGCGATTCTCCGATCCAAATGGATAAAATTCAAGAAAATGCATCGGAATTATCGAAGGTAGATGCGAATACAAATCTCGTCAGCCGTCAGGATCAGAAGACAGAGATTAATGTACCGTCAGGTAAGGGGGAAACGGCTGTATCCGAAATCAAATTTTCCAAGGACCAGTGGGGAAATGTGAGGGGCACCTATGACGGAATGTCTGAGCAAACCCAGAATGTTTTCGGAACAGATAATTTACAGCTTAATTTTACAACAGATGAAAATGGCAATATTCTGAATAAAATTATCCTGAATATCAGGTATACGGGAACAGAAGAGGATGAGGTCAACACAACATTGACGCTTTCCCGTGTCAAAATTCTGGTAAATGGCAAGGAGTTGCAACTGGAGCATGCGAAAACATGGGACAACACAGATTCGGCAAAGTACGCGGTGCAGCTGTTTGATAAGATTATTTTTAATTTTGGTAATTTCAAAGGAAAAATTACGCTTGATCATGTTTTTGGGACAATTCTGGCCCCGAATGCAGAGCTTGCCGGTTCTGGCAGAGGAACGGTTATTGGACAGAAGGTAACACTTCAGAGTGGAGAATGGCATTCGGCGTCAAGAAATGATTCCGGGGAGAGCGAGTCATCATCGGCGAGCGCAAGTGCATCTACAAGTGAAAGCACGAGCCAGAGCCATTCAACCAGTGTAAGTAATTCGATTAGTGCGAGTCAGAGTAATTCTATTAGCGCCAGTACAAGTGCATCGACAAGTACAAGCCAGAGTGCTTCTGTCAGCACCAGTGAGAGCACATCGGCAAGTGTAAGTGAAAGTACATCAACCAGCACGAGTGCGAGTATGTCGGCGAGTGAGAGTGAAAGTGCATCAGCAAGTACGAGTGCGAGTACCTCAGCTAGCATAAGCGAAAGTGCATCCACGAGTGCGAGCCAGAGTACATCAGCAAGTGCGAGCGAGAGTGCATCCACGAGTACGAGCGAGAGCACATCGGCGAGTGAAAGTGAGAGTGCATCGACAAGTGCAAGTGCGAGCACGTCAGCTAGCATGAGCATGAGTGCCTCAACGAGCACGAGTGAGAGTACGTCGGCTAGCATGAGTGTGAGTGAAAGTGCATCTGTAAGTACGAGTGAGAGCACGTCGACAAGTGTAAGTGAAAGTACATCAACCAGCACGAGTGCGAGTATGTCGGCGAGTGAGAGTGAAAGTGCATCAGCAAGTACGAGTGCGAGTACGTCGGCGAGTGAGAGTGAAAGCGCATCCACGAGTACAAGTGAGAGTACGTCGGCGAGTGAGAGTGAAAGCGCATCCACGAGTGCAAGTGAGAGCACATCAGCAAGTGCGAGCGAGAGTGCATCAATCAGCACGAGTGAGAGCACATCGGCAAGTGTAAGTGAGAGTGCATCCGTGAGCGCGAGCGAAAGCACTTCTTCGAGTATTTCTACTTCAGAGTCGGAATCCGGTGGTTCCGGTTCCGAGAATATAGTCGATCCGGGAGAGCCTGCGGAAGAAGCTCCGACGGACTCGAGAGTTCTTGGCGTCAGCAGGGAACGGGCAGAGAAACCTGCGGTTTCCGGAGAGGAGAGGACACAGGAAGAGAAGGGACAGGTCCTCGGAGCAAATCGCACCCGCTATGTGAAGACCGGAGATGAAGGAAGGATGAGTACAAATGCCGTGTTTGCAGGAATCAGCGGTGCGTTGTTCACACTGTGGGCGGCTGTCCGTAAGAAATTGAGAAGGAGAAAGTGAAGCGGAGGCGGATATGAGCAGAAAACCGCATCCAATTCTCGGGAAGACATTCTTTTCCGTGTTGATGATGTCCTGCTATCTGTTCGGGAAAAAAGTCACGATTCCGTGGGTTGTGAGGGAGAGTCATATACAGACCGTGCATGGCCTCCAGAGTTTTATCAGTGCCGCGATGGGAAATGACGCAGTGGCAGGATCGGTTCTGGCAGTCGGTTTCATGCCGTATATGACGGCAATGATCGTGGTCAGCCTGTTTCATTCCATAACAGGGCAGAGTGAGCAGACATCGCAGAAACGGATGATACGTCAGATGCGCACTGTGACGCTGATTGTTACTGTTCTGCAGTCGATGATGCGGGCCTCTCAGCTGACATATACGGAATACTATGGCTGCCCGGTTTTCCTGTTGAAAGGAATGACGGCAATTGTCCTGACAGCGGGAACCTTTTCGATGGTCTGGATGTCGGAACGTTGTCAGAAGTGGGGGATAGGAGGCTCGTCGGCACTCATTCTGGCGAATATTGTGCAGAATATCGGCAAGTCGCTGTTACAGTTTCTCAGTGGTTTTACGGAGGCAGGCTATCCGATCATTCCGGTGATTCTGATCATGGGAGGTGTCATTATACTGATTATTCTTGTCACGCTTGTGATGGAGAATGCGGAGATGCATCTTACGATCCGTCATGTGATGATTCACAATTCCTTTTCAGGGGACAGTGATCTTGCCGTGAAACTCAATCCGGTCGGTACAATGGCGGTGATGTATGTGATGACGCTGTTTGCACTGCCATATTATTTGTGCCTTTTCTTTGAATTCATCTTTGGAGCCAATCAAGTTACGGAGCTGCTGAAACAGAATCTGAATCTGCAGAGCGGCTGGGGCATCTTGTTTTTTGCACTGCTTCTGACGGGAATGAACTGTGCATTGGCGAGAATTTATATCGATCCGCGGGAAGTGGCAGAAAATCTGCAGAAGAGCGGCGATTATATCCCGGGAGTGCATCCGGGAGAAGCAACAAGGCGCGTCATCAGTGAAAGGCTTTGGTTCGTGTCGTTGGTGAGTTCTGCGGTGATGTGTGTACTGATGGCAGGACCACTCCTTTTGCAGTGGTACCTGGGAATGAATTCTCCTGTTTTCATGCTGCCGATGACGGTGATGATTCTGTGCGGCATTATGCTGAATGTCATGGGCGAGGTTCACACGATCCGTGTGATGAATACCTATCAAACCATACAATGGGGGCTGTGATGTTCTGTTTTGTTTCCTCGTGGTATTCCGGGAATGAGAAGTGGCATGCCAATGAATCTCCATGGTACCGGCCTGGTGATGCGTATGCATTCGATGATACGATCAATCAGATCCGGATGTTTCGTGCGGCCAGCGAGCCGGTTCAGCTGATGTCGCTGGCCTATGCGCCGGGCCTTCGGATGTTTCTGCACAGGCAGAATCTGTATCCGATGGAGGTCTGGAATCTCTATGATGAGATGCAGGGAATTGCTGTCCGGAAGCTTGGAGTGATTTCCTGGCAGAGCCTTGAATGGCCGAGAAATCTTCTGTGGCGGTACACACCGTTTGCAATGGTCGGTTTCCTCGGGAGGGAGCGTTATGCAGAACTTTCATTCGGAGAAAACGGAAATCTCGTCCGGGTGGATTATTATTCGCATGAAAGAGTAAGACGGTGCGATTTTTATGATGACAGGGGATTCCGCTCCAGCAGCATTTATTGCGATGAAAGCGGAAACGAGCAGCAGGAATACTGCGACGAGGATGGAACACCGCAGTTTCTGGAGGACAAGGGATCAGGGCATGTGACGATTCTTCCGGCTGCGTCGGGCCGTTTTTGCCGAAAGATATATGAGTCAGCAGATCAGATGATGGAAGAAATCCTTCGGAGACATTTCCTTGATATGGATCCGGAGACAACGGTGGTCGTTGCGGCCAATCAAGTGCATAATCAGATGATTCTCCGGGCGCGCAGGGGCCAGGCAATCGTTTTTTCCTATTTTGAAGACCGGTTCGACCTGAAAAATGCGGAAGCACTTAAGCGAGATCTCGCCGGGGCTCGTTTTGCTGTGACGGATACGGAACATTCTGCGGGCATAATCCGGGAGGAAACCGGAACGGAGATGCAGATTTACGATATTTCCCCGTTTGACACCCGTTTGTCTCTGGGGAAGAGTCAGAGAATCCGTGAACTGAAGATCTTTATGCCGGTCGACGGTCTGGAGGGGTTCCTGCTGGAAACGGCGATGACCCAGGTGTTTTCCTATATGGAGAAGAACAGACGGGTGGTTCTTCAGGTGGCAACGCAGACGGAACAGGAAGAACGGAAGCAGGAACTGATCTGGGAGCTGGAGCAGATTCTGGAAAAGAACGGATTTACCGGTCTTGGCATCTGCCTGGGAAAAGAAGCGGAAGATGCAGCAAAGGTGGAAGAGAAGAAAAACCGTGTGGAGATCGTCTCGTATCAGACAGAACATGACCTGATCCAGAAATTATACGATGTCAGGCTGATTCTGGATGTGCGTGATCAGCCGGACCTGTATCTGCAGATTGCGGGAATCAGCGCGGGAATTCCACAGGTCAATTATCGCTTTACACGTTATGTTCAGCATCAGAAGGACGGATATATTATTCAGAATATCCATTACATTACAGGGGCGCTGGAATATTATCTTTCTGAACTTGTGCACTGGAATGAGGCACTTGTTTACTGTGTGAAGGAAATCGAAAAGTACACCGGAGGGTCACTCGTACAGCAGTGGAAGCTGGCAGTGAAGGACGAGTCGTTTGAGTTTGGGGAAAGCGGAGAACACCATGCCGGATGATGAGAGAGTGTTTGCGACAGGAGGACAGGACAGCAGAAAGCTCGGTCTGGAACATATCCGGATCGCTGCTGCGGTTCGTTCTTCCGTGCGGTACGAGGGACATTCCTGGCTGGAAACAGAGGATTATTACGGTGCGGATTATATGCCGGTCTTGTCGTGGAGCATGAATCTTCTTATTCAGGATACGGGGAGTCTGTATGAATTGTGGACAGAGATTGAATGTGATGAGAGTGTCACGTATCAGCTCCGTCTGGGAAAGTGGCAGGCTGGAGCAGCGGATGTCCTCATGGACCTGCAGAGCGTGGATGGGCCGCTCGCAGAGCCTGTTGTACTGAAGAAGGATTTCAACGGATATCTGTCCGTGGATCTGTGGGCGAAGGGAAGCGGGAGAATTCGCGTGGGAGCGCTGCATTATCGTGAGCTTGCAGGCACGGTGGGAACGTTTCTTCCAGGAGATGTCCGACATGCGGACGCAGGGGGAGAAGAGTTCTTTTCTTATCTTGATGTGATGGACCGGAAGCCTCCGCTGAATGTCTACTTCTCCGGCTACCGTACACTGGAGGGTTTTGAAGGCTGGCGAATGATGCGGTCCATGGGAGCTCCGTTCCTTCTTCTGACGGATCCGCGGCTGGAGGGCGGGAAATTCTATCTGGGCTCCGGGGAATACGAAACCAGTCTGGAGCAGACCATACGGGATGCGCTGTCGGAACTTGGATTTACGGAGCAGCAGCTGATTCTGTCCGGGATGTCGATGGGAACCTATGGAGCCATGTATTACAGTGCACCGCTTCGCCCCCATGCCGTGGTGATCGGCAAGCCGCTGATGAATGCGGGGACCATCGCAGCGGATGAGAGAATTCTGCGGCCGGGCGGTTTCCCGACATCACTGGATGTTCTGATGAATCTGGAAGGGGATACCACAGATGAAGCGGTGGAGCAGCTGAATCACCGGATGTGGGACCGGTTTGACCGAACGGATTTCCGGAACACGAAATTTGCAATTTCCTACATGGAGCAGGATGATTATGATCCGAAGGCATATGAAGATATCCTGCTGCATCTGAAGGACAAAAGGGTTCAGATCTATGGAAAAGGGCTGATCGGACGGCACAATGACAATACGGAAGGAATTGTGCAGTGGTTCAAATCGCAGTACCGCCGGATTCTGCAGGAAGATTTCGGGAGAGATTCTGCAGGAGAACAGGTGCAGTGACAAAACGGCCCGGGCCACAGAAAGATAGCCGGAAGAACGCAGGCAACAGACGGAGAACAGATGGAGAAACTGATTTATCTGATACATTGGGATGATCACGCGGCGGACACTTATCTGTACGGCAGCCGGGTCGCTTTCCATGAAAACGGAATTGTGGAATATGAGAATCGCCGTATGCCATCCGGGACGGTGATTCGCACGTGGTACTCTCAGGCGGATTATCAGGCCAAACGTCTGGCATCACAGCTCCCCGTTCTGGAAGAGGGAGGAAGATATCTGGTCAGGAGCTATGTGTCATGTCGGCCGGAAAAGGGCATTCTTCTTCGCTTTCAGTTTTTCGATCAGCAGAAGCATCCCATTTCCTTCCTGGCGCTGGATGAGAAGGAAGGCATATTGGAGTGTCCGAAGGGAACGTACAGCTATGAATTGCAGCTGATTCAGACCGGTTCTGTCTTTCTCCGTTTTCATCATGTGGAGATCCTTCCATTGGAAGAGAAGGAAAAATCCGCAGAGGGCTGGTTTGGACAGCTCTGGAATCCGGATATCTGTTCCGATACGATGAACATTCTTCTTCCGGAATTGTCCGGAGGTATGTTCCGTTTTCCAAAAGAACGGAAGATCTGGGGGATTTCCAATTTTACGGTAGCCCCGACGGAGTATGTTATGAGCGGGGAGTTTTTTTCGGATCAGTGGCTGCACAAGGAAAAATGGGAGCGGTTCCGGGAGAAAAGGCTCCTTGCCGTTGGAAGGACGGGGAAAGAGGCAGCCCTGAATCTGGAGTATGTACAGTCCGCGGAAGTTCTGTTTTTGAAGAGCATGAAGGACTTGTATGAGCTGGAAACTGACTGAATATGGATAGCTTTCGGAATGCGCGCAGATTGAGGAAGCTGCGGAAAATTCTATATCAAGTGAATCGTTACAAAGAGACGATGGCCCGGATGCAGGATGAGGAACTTCGAGCGAAAACAGATGAATTCCGGGGAAGACTCCAGAATGGAGAAACGCTGGATCATCTTCTTCCGGAGGCTTATGCCGTGGTGCGGGAGGCCTCAAAGCGTGTTCTTCAGATGTATCCGTATGATACGCAGGTGCTCGGGGGAATCGCGCTGCATCAGGGGAGAATCGCGGAAATGAAGACCGGCGAGGGGAAAACGCTGGTGGCTTCGATGCCGCTTTATCTGAATGCACTGACGGGAAGAGGATGCATACTGGTGACAACGAACAGCTATCTGGCGGTCCGGGACGGCACACAGCTCGGGATGTTGTTCCGCTTTCTCGGGATCAGTCTGGAAGTCGGTGTCAGTGATGTGCCGGGGAAGAAGCTCACATCGAAGGACAAGAAGAGAATCTACGGAGCTGATATCGTCTATACCACGAATTCAGCGCTCGGTTTTGATTACCTGCTGGAGAATCTGGCAGTTTCTCCGGAGGATCAGTATCTGAGGGAGTTTTATTATGTCATCATAGATGAGGCGGATGAGGTCCTGTTGGACAGTGCACAAACACCGCTTGTGATTTCGGGGGCGCCGAGAGTGCAGTCGAATCTGTATGAGACGGCAGATTATTTTGTGTCACTTCTGAAAGAGGGAAGAGATTACGAGACGCAGGAGAAGAATGCCTGGCTGACCGAGGAAGGCATCCGGCGTGCCGAGCGGTATTTCTATCTGAAGGATCTGTACGCAGAGGAAAATTTTGAGACCGTGCGTCATATTTATCTGGCGCTGAAGGCGCACACGGCGTTTTTCCGGGATCGCCAGTATCTGGTAGAGAACCACAAGATCTATCTGCTGGATGCCAAAACGGGACGGATTCTGCAGGACACGAAGCTTCGCGCCGGGCAGCATCAGGCTCTGGAGGCCAAGGAGCATGTGCCGATCACGCAGGAGAGCCGGGCAATGGCATCGGTGACCTATCAGAGCTTTTTCAACATGTTCGAGAAGAAGGCCGGGATGACCGGAACCGGAGCAGGGGATGAGGACGAATTCCGGCAGATCTACCATCTGGATGTCGTGGTGATTCCAACGAACAAAAGAAAAATACGGAAGGACTATCCAGACCGGTATTATACGACGCTGCGTGCACAGATTCTTGCGGCCATGGAGGAGCTCGTCCGGGTTCATCGCACGGGGCAGCCGGTTCTGATGATCACGAGTTCCATCACCATGAGCGATGTGGTGTCGGAGATGCTGCTCCAGGAGGGGATTCCCCACAATGTGCTGAATGCCTATAACGCGGCGAAGGAAGCAGAAATTATCCGGGAAGCCGGACAGAAAAACGCAGTGACGGTTGCTACCTCAATGGCAGGACGCGGGACGGATATCCGTCTGGGAGAGGGTGTCCGGGAGCTTGGGGGACTGGTCGTTCTGGGGGTCGGCCGGATGGAGAGCCGAAGGCAGGAGCTGCAGGCAAGAGGAAGGTCCGGAAGGCAGGGAGATCCTGGCTATTCCCACTTTTATGTTTCGCTGGAAGATGATGTTGTCATTCATCACGGCCCGGATTCTCTGGAGCGCTTCCGGAGAGAAGACCGGCGGATCTGGTCGCCGCGCCTGATCCGGACTATCAATCAGGCACAGAGAATCTGCGAGGAGAAGGGATGCGGTGCGCGGCGCAGCACGATGGAATTCGGAGAGAGCATGCTGAAGCAGCGAAATCTGGTTTATGCCCTGCGCCAGGAGATTCTGAAGGACAAAGAGCCGAAGAAGGAACGGTATTTGCAGATGGAAGAGGCGGTCATTGATGAGTTTCTTCAGAAAAATCCGA
Source organism: uncultured Lachnospiraceae bacterium (assembly GCA_937877165.1). GTDB lineage: Bacteria > Bacillota > Clostridia > Lachnospirales > Lachnospiraceae > CAG-791. Next base: position 10,287 of record CALEFO010000174.1, read on the forward strand.
TTCCGGATGCGGCTGCGGTCATGCGCTTTGCGCTGGACAATCTTTCTTACAGGATGGAGTCGCTGCCGGAAGAGTCCGGACTGTGTTCCAGGGAAGCGGTCCGGCGTTATCTGATGGAGCTGACCAGACAGTGCCTTGACCGGAAAATAGCCTCTCTTCCGGAACCGGAGCTTCGATGCAGGTTCTTCCGGATGATGACGCTTCGAGCTGTGGATGATGCATGGATTGAAGAGGTGGATTATCTGCAGCAGCTCCGCACGACGATTGCAGGGCGGCGGTATACCCAGAGAAATGTGATGTTTGACTACCATGAAGAGGCCTACCGCTCGTTTCAGAAGATGCAGAAGAGAATGTGCCGGGAGACCATGCGAAATATTCTGCTGGGTGAGATTGTGCGGAAAAAGGATGGGAGCGTGCAGGTCCTGGTACCATAACTTGAAACTGACGGATAGCATGTACATCTGGAGTTTATTATGATTTATAACTTTAATCGCGGAATCGGTTGGGCTTCCAGCGGCGTAGAGTATGCACAGGCATACCGGGGGACGGTTCTTCGAAATGCCGGGATTCCGTGCAGGTTCATTTATACGGATATGTTCCGGGTGGATAACATCGCCCTGATGACAGAGAATATCGGAATTCCGGACGAGGAAGTGATCTGGCTGTACCAGTATTTTACGGATTATGCGGTGGCAGAGCCGTCCATTTCCGTTTTGCAGTTTGAAGAGGAGCTGCTTCCCTTGTCGGAGGACGGCATGAAGGATGCAGCAGCGTACCAGGTGAAGGAAGCCCCGGGACGGCGTGAATACCACTATGCGGACGGGATTCACATGGTGTACGCCTATTACGCACACGGGAACCGTAAAATTATTCAGAAGGCGGATTTTTTCTGTGGAAACCGGCTGACCCATGCCGAGTATTATTCGTATGGAAGAATTTTTACAGAATACTTTGCAGAGAAGAACGGGAAAATGACCCTGTTCCTGCGCCGATTCTACAATGAGGATGGCAGTACGGCTTATGAGGAGCATATGGACGGAGAGCGGCAGATTTTCCGGATGAAGGACCGCATACTGTACTCCAAGCAGGAGCTGATCTGTGAGATGGTGAAAAGTCTTCCGTTCCAGAAGGGAGACGTCATTATCCTCGACCGCACAACAGAGCTCGGTCAGCCGGTTCTGCGCTGCAGCGGTGCGGTTCCGAAGGTCTGTGTCATCCATGCGGAGCACTATGATGCACCGGCAACAACGGAGAAGGATATTTTATGGAATAATTTTTACGAATATCCGTTTGACCAGACAGGTCAATTTGCGGCGTATGTGGCGTCTACCGAAGCACAGGCGGAGCTCCTGCGGGAGCAGTATCTGAAATATCGGGGAAGCAGCCCCTGCATTGCGGCAGTCCCGGTTGGGAATCTGAAGGAATTAAAACGCCCGGAGAAGCCGAGAAAACAGCATGCGCTTTGTACGGCATCCCGGCTTGCCAGCGAGAAACACATTGATCTTCTGATCCGGGCCGCAGCAAAGGCGAGAGAGAAAATTCCGGATCTTACCCTGGATATTTATGGAAAGGGCGGATTGGAACAGGAACTGCGGAAGCTGATTACAGAACAAAAAGCGGATTCCTGTATTCGCCTGATGGGGCAGCAGGATATGACGGAAGTCTATCAGGAGTATTCGGGTTATATTGCCGCTTCCTTTAGCGAAGGCTTTGGTCTGTCACTGATGGAGGCAGTGGGCTCCGGGCTCCCGATGATCGGATTTGATGTTCCCTACGGCAATCAGACGTTTATCGCAGATGGAGAGAATGGATATCTCCTGCCGTATTCCCGCGAAGAGCAGGATGATGTACGGGTAGAACGGCTGGCGGAGGCAATTCTTCGCCTGTTCACGGAAGCAGATCAGGATGCCTTCCGGCGAAGGTCCTATGAAATTGCAAAGGAGTATCTGGAAGAAAAGGTCGCCGTGAAGTGGAAGGAGCTGCTGGACCAAATGGGAAGCCGGTCTGTTGAATTCATGCAGAACTGACACCGGCGGGCAGCAGAAAATCCGGAGATTAAGGAAAATGATTTTTTTGATGGATCATCCCGGAAGGGAGGCGGCTCTTTTATATCAGTCGCTGCAAAAAGCAGGATATTCGTTTCGGACGGTCGCACTGGAAGATGACGGCTTTCTTCCGGAAGGCGTGGAGTCTCCTTACCGGTATTTTGGCGGATGGAAGAGAGAAAAACAGGCCGTCCCGCGTTATTTCAGCAGACTGGAGGTGCCGGATCTGTGGGAAATCCGCAGTACCGACACCGAAGGCAGTGTATGGGATTATGAGACGAAAAGGGCGCAGATCCGTTATGCAGAGCCGGTCAGCCGCCGGTACATTCAGACGGTGAGCTGGTTGGATTCTGCAGGGAAGAGCGTCTGGCAGGATCACTATGACGATGCGGGAAACCTGTATGCACGCACAACCTGTGATGCAGAGGGAAGGGCGGTTCTGAGGAGCTATTATGCGGAAGGCGGAGAGGAGCGCCTTGTAGAAAATCTGCAGACGCATATGATTCTTCTTCGTGAAAAAACAGAAAACGGCAGGCCGGAAGAGCACCTCTTTCGTGGAAAGGTGGAATTCATCCTTTATTATCTTAAGAAAACGAAAGCGGACTGCAGCAGAATTTTCTTCAATTCTCTGAGCTATCCGCTGTTCGTACAGAGACAAATCCGGTCCGGTGAAGCGGCCTTCGGAAAGCAGAATCCGGGAATCCGTTCTCAGACCGGGACGCAGACTATGCAGGAACGGGAGAAGAACAGGAAGTCTGGAGGGGATGTTCTGTTCTGGCAGGAGGATATTTACGGAAAGCTTCCCGGCAATATGGTGACGGTACTGAATGATCCGATGGGAGTTACGAGAATTGCGGTGCAGTCGCCTGAGACTTTTCATAAAATCCGGAAACAGATTCGGGATCATGCGGGGGAAAACGGCATTGCGGAAGCAGAACGGGCAGAGCATGTTTTCTGTCCGGTGGGACAGATCTATTCCGTGGAAAATCCCGTCAAGGAGAAGCGGAGCATCTGTATCCTGACGAATTCGGATGCTATTGAGCATCTTTCGGAATTGACAGGGGCGCTTCCACAGTATACGTTCCGGATTGGAGCTCTGACCGAGATGTCGGACAAGCTGATGGCAATGGGCAGAAAGCCGAATGTTTTTCTTTACCCGGGAATGGGCGAGAAGCTGGCACGGCGTCTTCTGGAGGAAAGCGAATTCTATCTGGATATCAATCATGGAAATGAAATTGTGGATGCAGTCTGGAATGCCTGGCTGCACCGGTCTGTACTTTTCGCATTTCGCGAAACTGTGCATAATCCGTCTTATGTACCCGCGGAGAATATCGTTGCTTCTGACGATTGGAACAATCTGATCCGGAAAATCCGTGAGGCGGATGAATCAGATGAGGCGCGAAAGCAGTCCCTTCAGAAACAGGACAAATGGGCGATGCGGATGGAGGCGGCGGATTACAGGAGACTTCTTGGGTGAGAACACAGACGTAAGTCATAGTATCTTCTTTTTTGACGTGAGCATGTCTACAAACGGTTATTTACGCCAGAAAATTGATATGTGCAGAACGGTTATCAATCAGGAAAGGAAGTGCAGAAATCGTGAAAGAGAATGATCAGGAAAATAAAACACTGCTTTCTCGGAGCATTGATGCGAAGCTGTCGCAGATGGAGGAAGAGAACCGGCAGGAACGTACTCATTCCAACAATAAAAAGAAAAAGGCGGTGACGCTGATCATGGCGTTGGTGATTCTCATGTCGATGGTGATTGGAATCATAAGCCGCGGATGATGACTCAAGGTCCTGGGAAGTGGACGCTGCGCGGAAATGGTGTTAAAGTTTACTGGGTATGGATTCGATGCGGACAGCAGATGCAGAGCCGCCGGATTATAACGGCAGTCTTGGAAATTCGAAGGACGCAGAAAAGCGGCTGCAGGATCCTGCTGCTTTGTTACAAAGGAGAATGATTCTATGGATCTTTACGAGAAGCTCGTCAATAAGGAAGAAAAGCTTGCGCTGGTCGGCCTCGGTTATGTGGGAATGCCGATTGCGGTCGCATTTGCAAAGAAGATCAATGTTATCGGCTTCGATTTCAACGAAGCCAAGATTGAGAAGTATAAGAACGGAATTGATCCCACCAATGAAGTGGGAAATGAAGCCGTGAAGGAAACCACAGTGGAGTTTACCGCAGATCCTGCGAGGCTGAAGGAAGCAAAGTTCATCATTGTTGCGGTTCCGACACCGGTCAATGCGGATCATACGCCGGACCTGACACCGGTGGAGGGAGCCAGCCGTTTCGTCGGCCAGAATCTGACCAAAGGAACGGTGGTCGTGTTCGAGTCGACGGTTTATCCCGGTGTGACCGAGGAGACCTGTGTCCCGATCATTGAGAAAGAGTCGGGACTGAAGTGCGGAACCGACTGGAAGATCGGTTATTCTCCGGAGCGGATCAATCCCGGCGACAAGGTTCACCGCCTGAACACGATCAAGAAGATCGTGTCCGGTATGGATGCCGAAACTCTGGATACCGTGGCAAAGGTGTATGAGCTGGTCGTGGATGCGGGAGTGCACCGCGCGGAGTCCATTCAGGTTGCGGAGGCCGCGAAGGTCATCGAGAACAGTCAGCGCGATATCAACATCGCGTTCATGAATGAGCTGTCCATCATTTTCCATAAGATGGGCATTGATACCAAGGCTGTCCTGGAGGCGGCGGGCACGAAGTGGAACTTCCTGAATTTCCGCCCCGGACTGGTCGGCGGTCACTGCATCGGTATTGATCCGTATTATCTGACCTATCGTGCGGAGCAGTTCGGCTATCACTCCCAGATCATTCTCTCCGGCAGAAGAATCAATGATGACATGGGCAAGTACTGCGCAGAGAGCCTGGTGAAGCTTCTGATCCGGAACGATCTTCCGGTGAAGCACGCGAAGGTGGCGATCCTCGGATTCACGTTCAAGGAGAACTGCCCGGACACCAGAAATACCAAGGTCATTGATATCTATAAGGAGCTCGGCGAGTACGGCATTACGCCGATTGTCGTGGATCCAGAAGCAGATGCCGAGGAGGCGAAGCACCTCTATGGCATTGAATTCCAGACAATGGATGATGTGAAGAACATGGATGCCGTCCTGATTGCCGTGAAGCACAGGGAATTCGAGAACTGGGGAGCAGAGGACATCGCGAAGTTCTACAATCCGGAACACAAGACGAAGGTTTTCGTTGATCTGAAGGGAATCTTTGACAAGAGTAATTATCCGGCTCCGGACTGGGATTACTGGAGGCTCTGATGACAGAGGATGTCTCAATCACCATAAAAGGTTATCACGATATTGACGGCTCCAGTCAGGAGCCGGTCATTACGAGTGCCCGTGGGAAGTATTACTTCCGCAACGGGCACCATTTTGTATCTTATGAGGAACAGACGGTGGAGGGAGAGAAGCCGTCCAAGAGCCTTGTGAAATTCGGCACGAATTATCTTGGAATCCATCGGAAGGGCGATTATCCGTCGCAGATGGAATTTGAAGAGGGAAAACGGAGTCTCTCACATTACCGGACACCGGCAGGCGATCTGGAATTCGGTGTAGAAGCCGAGAAAATCGCTGTTCACGAGGAAGAGGGAAGACTTGAGGCAGAGGTGGTTTATTCCCTTCATTCCGGAGATGCACGGATTCAGAAGAGCCGTGTGGTGGTAACGGTAGAGAATATTGAAGGGCAGCATCCGGAGTAAGCGGATGAAGAGACTTCGGGAAGAAAAAGTGTCAGGAAACACCAGGAGAGAACCGGTGGGGAGAATTTCAGAAGAAAACTCTGAGAGCAAAGAGATGAGTATGAACAAGCCAATCCGGATTCTTCATATCGTTGGGGCCATGTACCCGGGCGGTATGGAGAATTTTATTATGAATCTGTACCGCAATATCGACCGGAGTCAGTTTCAGTTTGATTTCATCGTCCATCAGAAGAGGGAAAACGATTATACCGATGAGATTGAGCAGATGGGAGGACGGGTCTACCTGCTGCCGCGGCTGACGAAAAAACCGTTTTCCAATCTCCATGAGATCCGGAAACTGGTGCGGGAGAATCATTATCCGATGGTGATCCGCCATACGGCAAACGCGCTGGTTGCCCCACAGCTCCTTGCTGCAAAGCGGGCAGGCGCCGTGACCGTCTGTCATTCGCACAATGAGACGGATCCGCAGATCCGGCTTCACCGGATTGGGCAGAGGCTGATGCGGCATGCGGCGGATATCCGCCTTGCCTGCTCAGAACAGGCCGGCCGGTGGATGTACGGCGATCAGAGCTTTGAAGTCATCCACAATGCGATCGATATTCCGGCGTTTTCCTACAGCGAAGAGAAGGCAGCGACGATCCGGAGGGAATTCCACCTGGAAGGAAAGCACGTCTACGGAAACATTGCGAATTTCATCGCGTCGAAGAATCACATGTATCTTCTGAGGATTTACCGGGAGATTGTAAACCTGGATCCGGATGCGGTCTGCTTCTGTCTGGGGGAGGGAGATCTGAGACCCGAGATTGAGGAGGAGATTCAGAAGCTTCATTTGGAAGGAAAGGTGATTCTGACCGGAATCCGAAGTGATGTGCCGGACTTTATGTCTTGTCTGGATGTCCTTGTCTTTCCCTCGCGGTTTGAGGGACTTCCGCTTACCCTGATTGAGGCGCAGGCGGCGGGACTCCCGTCTCTGATCTCCGACACCATCACGAAAAATGTCATTGTGACGGAAGGGATTGTCCGGCAGCTTTCTATTGAAGAAAAACCGGAGGTCTGGGCGGAAACGGCGGTCCGATTGGCCATGCAGCCGCATGACAGAACCTGCCAGAAGGAGAGCATTGCGGCAGCAGGGTATGATATCCGGCAGCTTGCGGTCTGGTACCAGGAATTTATCCGGAAGAATATCGGACGGTAGAAGGAAGAAGTTCAGGTGAGAATACAGACGAAGGAAGAATTAAAAAAGGTCCTGCAGGCAGAAGCCGCAGTATATGAATATAAATGGTACTACAGGCTGCCG
>CALEFO010000175.1 GCA_937877165.1 uncultured Lachnospiraceae bacterium
ACGAAGCGCATAGAAAATCCCTGCGACGAGAACAGCTGCGCAGCACTGCCTCCTTCACAGGGCGGCGACGAGGCTTTAACAAACCACAATTTATACAATGGGCTCCTTGGCCGGTGTCCCTGCCTTTCGTGGAAACTTCTTCGATGTTTCCTTCTTCTTGGTGAATGTAAGGATCGTCCTGCGATAATCTGTCTCCGGCAGATAGAAGGAAAACTCCCTGGTAAGCTTTGCTCCAAGAAGTTCCGCTGCCTTCTTGCCCGCCGTCATCTCATCAGCCACTTTGTCCCCCTTGTAGGCAATAAATACACCGCCAACTTTAACAAAGGGAAGACAATACTCATTCAATGTGCTCAGATTTGCAACGGCACGAGACACCGCATAATCATATTTTTCACGGTGTTCCTTATTCCTTCCTAGCTCTTCTGCTCTGGAATGAATACAGGTCACATTCTTCAGACCGCATTTTTCAATAGTATCCTTCAGAAAGTTAATTCTCTTGTTCAGGGAATCCATCAGAGTCACCTGAAGTTCCGGAAATGCAATGGCAATCGGAATTCCAGGGAACCCCGCCCCCGTTCCCACATCAATCAGGTGTGCTCCCGGATTCTGTTCCAATGTTTCACGTGAAACATATGTCAGAATCGCATAGCTGTCCAGAAAATGTTTGGTATAAACGTCCTCTTCTTCCGTGATTGCGGTGAGATTCATCACCTTATTCCATTCAATCAAATTCTCATAAAATACCCGAAGCTGCTGCATCTGCTTCTCCTGCAGCATGAAGTCCGGAATGAACTGCTCCAGACGGCTGAGAAACTGCTCTTCTACTCTGGTCATTTTATACCTCGCTGCTGTTTAAATCTTCTCGCCTTCCGAAATTTTACGGTGGTCATCGGACTGGTCTGTATTATGTTTTGCCGTATTTCCAGTATCCGGCTTCTGCTTCTCTTTCTCCAGATAAATCAAAAGAACAGCTACATCCGCCGGAGTAACCCCTGACATGCGGGATGCCTGTCCGATGGACGACGGGCGAAGTTCTTTCAACTTCTGCCTGGCCTCCAGACGAAGACTTGGAACTTCATCATAATCAATGTTCTCCGGAATTGCGCGGTTTTCCAAACGATTGAATTCTTCCACCTGCTTCTTCTGGCGCTGAATATAGCCCTCATATTTCAGATTAATCTCCACCTGTTCCGTCACTGCATCTGGAAGCTTTGGACGATTCGGATCCAGATCTTTTAATTTTTCATAAGTAATCTCCGGGCGGCAGAGAAGCTCGGCAAGGGTAACCGCCGTTTTCAGCTCACTGGTTCCGATTTCACGAAGGATCTTCTGATTGGACGAAGCGGCCCCAACCTTGATGTTCCTTAAACGTTCCATTTCCTTCTGGATTTCTTTTTTCTTCCAGCAAACATAATCATACTGTTCCTGTGAAATCAGCCCGACGCGGTAGCCATACTTCCGAAGCCGAAGATCCGCATTGTCCTGGCGCAGAAGAAGCCGGTATTCCGCGCGGCTTGTCATCATACGATATGGCTCTCGGTTATCCTTGCTGACAAGATCATCAATCAGAACTCCGATATAGCTTTCCGAACGCTTCAGGATCAGTGGCTCCTGTCCTTTTAATTTCATGGAAGCGTTGATTCCCGCAAGAAGTCCCTGTGCAGCAGCCTCCTCATAGCCGCTGCTTCCGTTAAACTGTCCTGCACAGAACAATCCGTCCACCGATTTCATTTCCAAAGACAGCTTCAAATCATTGGCATTGATACAGTCATACTCGATTGCATAAGCATTCTTGACAATTCTGCAGTTCTCCAGTCCCGGAACAGTCCGGTACATCTTCTGCTGAACATCATCCGGCATGGAGCTTGACATTCCATCCACGTACATTTCATTGGTACTTCGGCCTTCCGGCTCAATGAAAACCTGATGTCTGGTCTTTTCCGAGAATTTAACAACCTTATCCTCAATCGAGGGACAGTACCTCGGGCCGGTTCCTTCAATAATCCCCGCATAGATTGGCGAACGATCCAGATTTTCACGGATAATTTCATGTGTTTCTTCATTTGTATAAGTGAGCCAGCAGGGAACCTGCTCAATCTGCACGTCTTTCGGATCCGTGGAATAGGAAAAAGGGATGACCTTCTCATCACCTTTCTGAATGGTCATTTTGGAGTAGTCAAGGCTTCTTCCATCCATTCTCGCCGGCGTACCTGTTTTAAATCGGCGAAGTCCAATGCCAAGACGGTCAAGGGAATCCTTCAGAAAGGTAGATCGCTGCATCCCGGATGGCCCGGTTTCCGTGATCGATTCTCCGACAAGGCATCTCGCATTTAGATAAGTTCCGGTACAGATGATCACCGCTCGGCAGCTGTAAATGGTTCCTTGATGAATCTGTACCCCCACTACTCTTCTCTTCTGCGGAAAGTCTCCCTCTTTTCCTTTTATCTCATCCGCCGAAATCTCTTCTGTCAAAATATCAGTCACTTCCGCCTGACGGATTTCCAGATTCTCCTGATTTTCCAAAACCTCACGCATACTCATGGAGTAAGCTGCCTTGTCCGCCTGCGTGCGGAGAGAATGGACCGCCGGACCCTTGGACTGATTCAGCATCTTGGACTGAATGAAGGTCTTGTCGATGTTCCTTCCCATTTCACCTCCAAGAGCATCAATCTCCCGGACAAGATGTCCCTTAGAGGAACCGCCAATATGCGGATTACAGGGCATCATTGCAATGCTGTCCACATTCATTGTAAAAATCACGGTCCGAAAGCCGATTCTCGCCGCGGCAAGCGCCGCCTCGCAGCCCGCATGGCCCGCACCGATCACACAAATGTCCGTTTCAATATGATATGCATTCTGATTCATGCCTGCTCCAATATACTTACCTTTTCTATATTCAAAACACTTTGAATCCCGAGGCTCCTGCACTTATTTTTCCGAAGAAATCATGAGAACGTATTCCTCCTCGTCCCCATCCACGACCCCCGTAGGACGAAATCCTGCATTCTGATACATTTTCCGTGCGCAGTTGTTCTCCTGATTGCAGGTCAATGCAACCCGCGTAGAATCTCCGAACGGCTTCGTGCGAATGTAATCAAGAACCTTCTGCAGAGCCTCCGTTCCATATCCATGTTCCTGCTCCGATTCATCAATCATCATATGCCAGATGTCATACTCGGGCACGTCGTAATCATAAATCACCATAACGTACCCAATCATTTTGTCCCCATGATAAATACCAAACGGCGTGCACTGATGATAATAGACGTAGGCCTGCGCAAGGCTCCGGATCGGATGGGATACAAAGCGATCCTGTCCTTCGGCCAGCTTCAGATGGAATGCGTCCAGAAAATTTTCTTCACAGATTTTCTGTAATGTAACTCCCATTATGCTCTCCTCGTTGCAATAATAGACTCGTTGGTTTCTTTTTTTCCTTTGTTTTTTTATTTTCCCAGGCAGAATCTGCTGAAAATTTCTTCCACCAGGTCATCCTCCACCTCTTCGCCGATCATCCGTCCGAGGGATGCGTAGGCATTTCGAAGATCTATGGAGAAGAAGTCCTCGCTCATGCCGTTCTCAATGCTCTGAATGACCAGTTCCAGGGAGCGGATTGTTTCTCGGAGCGCCGATTTCTGGAAATCATCCGTGACAAACAGCTCCGTAGAAGAGGCAAGCTCTCCCAGATGAAACAGTTCTTCGATTTTGCTCCGAAGTTCATCCAGACCAGTATTTTCGAGAGCGGAAAGCGAAAGGCACTCCATTTTCCGTGTTTTCCAGAGCTTCTGGACCTCCTCCTCTTCCACCTGTACAGGTAGATCGGATTTATTCAACAGCACAATGCAGTGCCTTCCGGTTGTAAGTTCTTCCTCGATCATCTGCGCAATCTGACGGTCCTCCTGCGTAATCCCAGCAGATGTGTCCAGAACAAACAGAAAAAGCTGTGCCGTTTCCATCGCTTTTCTTGCGCGTTCCACGCCGATCTTCTCTACGGGATCCTCCGTCTTTCGGATTCCCGCCGTATCTGTAACACAGAGCGTCAGGTCTCCCAGCCGCACCGTTTCTTCCAGCGTGTCTCTGGTTGTTCCGGCGACAGGGGTAACAATAGCTCTCTCCTCTCCCGCAAGACGATTCAGCAGAGAAGATTTTCCAGCATTCGGCTTTCCGATGATGACGGTCCGAATCCCCTCCTGCAGAACCTTTCCGTTCTCTGAACGCCGCAGCACCGCTTGCAATTCCGAAAGAATGGACTCGCATTTCTTCTCCAGCTGCTCCGGATATCCGTCCAGAGAGTAATTTTCCGGATCATCCAGTGCAGACTCAATGTATGCAATCTCATACAGAATACTGCTCCGAAGTTCCTTCACCTTCCCGGAAACAGAACCCTCCAGCTGCGCAAGACTTACCTTGCGGGCGAACTCGTTCTGTGACTGAATCAGGTCCATCACAGCTCCCGCCTCCGACAGATCCATTCTCCCTCCCAGAAAGGCCCGCTTTGTAAACTCTCCCGGTTCCGCCATCCGCGCTCCTGCCCGCAGAACCGCATCCAATACTCTGTGAATTACATACGTCCCGCCGTGTGTATTGACTTCTGCAGTATTCTCCGTTGTATAGCTGTGTGGAGCTTCCATCCAGGAAACCAGCACCTCGTCAATCGTCTCCCCACTTTCCGGATCAATAATTTTCCCATAATGAATGGTGTTCGGCTTCCACGACGTCATCTCTTTTCCAGACTTCGTGCGGTAAATTCTGCGGATGATGCCAGCCGCATGCGGACCGCTGATTCGGACAATTCCAATCCCAGCCTCCGACATTCCGGTTGCGATCGCCGCAATCGTATCATTCTGATCTTTGTCAAAAGTTAATGCCATACTCTTCCATTTCCATTCTCTCTTCGTTGCTTAGGAACATTTACTATAATACAACGTCCCGGGTACTCGTATGGTAATTTTCAAAGCAAAATCCGAAGATAAATATAAATCATGTTAGGGAAGATTTTGAATGGATCCATTTCTATATCATTCGACTCACAAAAAAATACCGGGAACGCGAAATCAACGTTCCCGGCATTCTTTTTTCAGAAGCTTATCTTTTCGGTGCAATCACAACTCGGCGATACGGATCCTCTCCTTCGCTGTAAGTAGTGACATAGCGGTCTCCCTGCAGGGAAGAATGAATGATACGGCGTTCATAAGGATTCATCGGCTCCAGAGCCTGCGCCTTGTGAGTTCTCTTTACCTTGAAGGCAATGTTCTTCGCCAGATTTTCCAGAGTTTTCCTGCGTCTTGCACGGTAGTCCTCCGTGTCTGTCTTGACATGAACATAACCATCCACATCCTTATTCACCACCAGAGATACCAGATACTGGATGGAATCAAGCGTCTGACCGCGCTTGCCGATCAGAATTCCCATGTCATCGCCTTCAAAATCAATGTTCAGGATATTCTCTTCCTTGTCGAAATCAAAGGTAACCGCAACCTCCATTCCCATTGCCTGGAACATCGGTTTCAGGAAGTTCTCTGCCTTCTCCTGAAACTCTGCGATCTGATCATCGGTGTAATTTACCTTCGGTTCTTCCAGCTTTCTCGCGGGAACCGATGTATGCTCATAAATAGAAGTCTGCGTGAAATCCTTCTTCGGGCGATCATAGGAAGAGCCATAGCTTCCTCTTCTTCCTCCCTGACGGGAGCCATAGGAACCTCTTCCGGAGCCATAAGAGGATCTGGTAAAATCGGACTTTCCATAACTTCTCTCATAGGAAGCTTCAGCATGCTTATCCGTCTCGTACTCTTCCTGAGACTTCTCCTCGTGAACATTTCCGAGAACATCCCCACCTGCCGCTGCAGATCCATGCTCATTTTCCTTCACTCTCGCACGGATCACCGCATTGCGGGAATTGAATCCCATGAATCCAAGGCTCCCCTGATCCACAACTTCATAATCAAGGTTATCACTGGTAATCGAAAGCTTGCGGCATGCAGAAGTAATGCAGTCATCCAGTGTTTTCTCACTGATCTCGATATACTCGTTTGCCATGATCTGATCCCCCCGTTACTTTTTCCTGGAACCTGTATTTCTGGCTGCCGAATTATACTCAGCAACCATGTTTGCCTTCTCAGAAAGACTGCCCTTACGGTACTTGCGTACCTCCTGAGTCTCTGCTGCAGGAGAAGCATTCTTGCCATTGCTGCGATTCTGATAACCAGCCTTCTCCGAAAGAGTCTTATGCTTCGAAGCGGTACTTCCTGCACCAGACAGAGATTCCTGACCATTCTTGGTATTCATCTGGGAATACTCCATCATACGCTCATAGGCAGTCGGCTTGTCGCCTCGCTTTTCCGCCTTCTTGCGATTCTTCTCTTCCTGCTTCTTCAGGAAAGCGTCCATATCCATCTTATCGACGCTCTTATTGATGAAAATCTGCTGCAGAGAGCGGATGACCGAACCGGCAATCCAGTAAAGTCCCATACCTGCAGGAAGCGTGAAGCAGAACCATGCCGACATCAACGGCATAATGTAGTTCATGGTCTTCATGGAAGAGGCCATCTGATCCTGCTGCGGATCTCCCGTCGAGGAAGTCTGCATCGGCATCAATGCAACGTTGATCAGCTGCGTCACAGCCGCAAGAAGCGGAACGATGACAGCCGCAATGATTCCAAGAACAGACCCAGCTGCGAGCGCGTTCTTAAAAGTAAACCACGGAGAATTTCCGATGTTCAGTCCCAGGAAATTGTTGTACTGCTCCAGCTTGGCAACAGTTGTCTGGATGTCGCCGGTCAAATTTGTAAATTTCTCACCGAGTGCAACCCAGTCAGCACTGGAGAAACGGTTCAGAACATCAATGTATACATTTTCTACCGTGTGGCCGACCCCGTTTACAAAGTCGTCCATCTTGAATTCGTTCGCATACTGCGCAGCAGCCGAAGTTGCCTGCAGATAATCCTTGGATCCCGCATCCGCCATCAAATTGATGACAAGCGGATAAAATGCGTTCTTTACCTGTCCGACATAGGCCGGAATCTTATAGATGACGCGATACAGTGCGAACAAAATAGGCATCTGGATCAAAAGCTGTACACAACTTCCCATCGGAGATACGCCGTATTTCTTGTAGAGCGCCTGTGTCTCTTCGTTCATGCGGAGCATGGATTCCTGATCCTTGCGGTTCTTGTACTTCGCCTGAATCTTGGCAAGCTCAGGCTGCATCTTCTGCTGCAGCTTGGAGAATTTCTGCTGCCGGACAGTCAGAGGCATCAGTGCCATATAAATCATCACCGTAAAGATGATGATGGAAAGACCGATGTTGGGAATACCGATCTTCTCCAGAACCCAGAAGATCCCGTTCATCAGATATCCGAGGAGCGTGGAAATGGGTCCGATCAGAAATGTGTTGTCCTGTGTTAAGAGCATAGGATATCAAATCCTCCTTCGAATGATGTTGGTGCTGTCTTGTTGCTTATGGAACGGGATCATATCCGCCGTGCGAAAACGGATTGCAGCGAAGGATTCTCCAGAGTGCAAGAAGGCCGCCCTTCAGTGCACCGTATTTTTCAATTGCCTCCAGTCCGTATTCCGAGCAGGTCGGAATATACGGACACTTTGTGGATTTCAGAGGGGAGAGATACTTCCTGTAAAAACGAATTCCTGCAATCATTATTTTCTTAATCATGCCTGCTATCCTCTGCCGCAGGTATCTGCGCCTTCTTCGGACTTAAGTTCCGTTCACTATGATACATTCCGGCATTCCGCAAAAGAAAAAGGAGCGCTCTTTCGATCTCATAATAACTGGCACCATCTGCCGATCTGCGCCCGACGACTGCAATATCCGAACCGCTATCGAATTCCTTTTCATGCAGCCGATAGCTTTCATGAACAAGTCTCTTGATCCTGTGCCGGACAACGCTGTTCCCGACCTTCTTGCTGACAGAAATTCCGATTCTGTTCTGATCTGTGCCGTTCTTTCTTATATAAACGACCAGATATTTGTTGGCATAGGATTTCCCGAACTTATAGCATGTCCTGAAATCTTCATTTTTCCTGATTGATTCCACGAGTCCCCTTGCTGAGCCTGAACACTGTAATTATTGTTCAGGACATCTCGAATTTTCTTACAAAAATCCTCGATGCCACCGGTCAGGACCCCTCCGGGTCTGACCGCATGGCAGTTTCCAACATGAATAGACTCGTAAACGATCTATTACGTTGGAAACTGCCATGTGCTGAACAATTACATAACACAAAGGGCCGCATTGCTGCGGCCCCTGGAGCAGTGATTAAACAGTCAACTGCTTTCTTCCCTTTGCTCTTCTTGCTGCTAAAACCTTACGTCCGCCAGCACTAGCCATTCTTGCACGAAAACCATGCACCTTGGAGCGCTGTCTCTTCTTCGGCTGAAATGTCATCTTTGCCATTGTTCGCTACACCTCCTTTATTCGAAAATATCAAATTCATTCATCGCGTTGCCACAAAGCAGAGTCGGTTCTCATTCCATATATAATATAGAAGAAATTCCCCACACTTCGTATATGACCAGATCCAGTCATAGCTTCTCCACCTGCGGCTCACGATTCCATATACGCTTACTGATAACAGAATCGTTTTACGAACAGCTCTCATATTATATGGTAGAAATGAGTGTACTGTCAACACCGGAAAACGTGATATTTCAAGGCTTTCCGGGCATTTTGGATCACCACCAGATATTGAAAAAATAAATTTTTTTCTCCAACATTTGGTGTGCACAATCCATCCACAAAATGTGGATTTTGAAATATTTATCCACATTTTGTGGATAAATTGTGGACAACCCGCGGTTTTAACGTGATTTTTTCAACACTGTATTTTCAAAACGCTGATTTCTGCGCCATTTTCGGGCGTGGATAAGATATCCACCAAGTTATCCACATTTTCACATTTTGTCTCTTTTTTTTCGGATTTTCGCCACGAATGGCGCCAGATCCAGCGTTTGAAACTTCATTTGAATTATTATAAGATAACATCTGCACATCGAAGAAAGCCTTGAATTCAGCGCCTTTGCGGGAAATGGAAGCGGATTTATCCACATTATTCTTCCGCCTCTTATAAAGCCCAACTGTGAAAACGCGAATAACTTTTTCCGATATGCACATTCTGCACAGAATCAGCATGTGATGTAAAAACAGCGCCGAATCAGCTTTCCGGAATAAAAAGCTGCGGCATATCCGCACAGTGAACCGCAGCCTCCACAGCTTTGTGGAGTCTTGAACGAACCTACTGTGGATAGAAAAGAGCAAGAAAGAGCGAGGGTAACATCAAAACCATGAATGTAGAAGATCTCAGGAACAATTGGAATGAAATCAAAGAGAACATCCGTGACATCTATCGTATTTCGGATGTTTCCTATAATACATGGATTCGGGATCTCAAGCTCGGCTCTCTCGAGCAGGATACCTTAAGCGTCTGCATTCCAAGCGATAATCCGCTTATGCTTTCTTATTATGAAAAGAAATACAAAGAGCCTCTTCAGGCTTCGATTTCCGAACAGCTCGATCACCCGGTAAGTGTCATTTTTGTTCTGAACAACGCACAGAAAACCGAAGAACAGGAAGAAGAAATTCAGAAGAAAACCAGCATCAGTCTGAAGGCTGAGGACGCCAATCTCAACGTGAAGTACCGTTTTGATACCTTCGTTGTCGGTGCCAACAACCGCTTCGCACAGTCTGCCTGTGTTGCCGTTGCCGAAACGCCCGGTTCCGTCTACAACCCTCTTTTCCTCTACGGAGGTGCAGGACTTGGCAAAACGCACCTGATGCATTCCATCGGACACTACATTCTGGAACAGAATCCGGATATGCGTGTTCTCTATGTCACAAGCGAACAGTTTACGAATGAAGTGATTGAATCCATCCGAAGCGGAAATGCGCAATCGATGACAAGGCTTCGCGACAAGTACCGCACGGTGGATGTTCTTCTCATCGACGACATCCAGTTTATTATAGGAAAGGAATCCACACAGGAAGAATTCTTTCACACCTTCAACGAGCTGCACGCCGCAGGAAAGCAGATTGTTCTTTCCTCCGACCGCCCTCCGAAGGAAATGGAAACGCTGGATGAACGGTTCCGCTCCCGTTTCGAAATGGGCCTCATCGCTGACATTCAGGCACCGGATTATGAAACACGGATGGCCATTCTCCGGAAGAACTCCGAAGAGCAGCACCTTGCCGTGGAAGACGAAATTCTGGAATACATCGCAACCAACATCAAATCCAACATCCGTGAGCTGGAGGGTGCGTTCAACAAAATCATTGCCTATTCCAAGCTCAACAATGTCGAGATCAATCTTACGATGGTGCAGGATGTACTAAAGGACATCATTTATCCGAATGCCGAGCACACGATTACTCCCAAAATGATCGCCAACATTGTCTGCGAACATTACGGCGTAAAGCTTTCCATGGTGGCCTCCCGCAAGAAGAATGCTGAATGCGTCATTCCGCGCCAGGTTATTATGTACATGTGCCGCGAATATACCGATGCCACACTCGATTCCATCGCGAAGCTCCTGAACAAGAAGGATCACTCGACCGTCATGCACGGTGTGGATAAGGTCAAAGAGGATATGGAGAATAACGAGGAATTAAAGAACAACATCAACAGCATCAAGAAAAAGCTTAACATCCAGTAATGCCTGAAAAAGCCGCCAATGGCGGAATTTCGTTGATAAAAAGAGAGCTTTTCCGCATGCATCCGGGCGCGCTGTCCACATTGGCGGCACGCCCCTTTTATTTGATAAGTAAAGGCTTTTTTGATACAATCATTGAGGCTGTACACATTTGAACGGCGCCTATTACGAACTGCTACGATCCTTTTCTTTATAAGCGCCGAAGGCGCAAGTCAGAAGGGCAGGAAATTTCTGCATCCATTTTCTGCAGGATATCCACACCGGAATGTGCCGCAGTACAGAAAGGACATTCATTATGAAATTGCAAATCGAAAAAAATAAGCTCATCGCTGCTGTCAACATTGCCGCAAGAGCTGTTCCCAGTAAGACAACCATGTCCATTCTGGAATGCATTCTTATTGACGCATCAACAGAGAAAATTAAACTGATCGCCAACGACACAGAACTGGGAATTGAAACCGGCGTAGAAGGAACCATTCTTTCTCACGGAATCATTGCCGTCAATGCAGATATTTTTTCGAATATCGTAAGAAAGCTTCCCGACGGAATCGTCAATATTTCTACCGACGGAGAAAAGGTTACGATTCAGTGTGAGAAAGCCAAATTCAATATTCTTGGGAAGGACGGTTCTGATTTTACTTATCTTCCGGAAATTAACCGCGACTATGGCATTGAAGTTTCTCAGTTTACGTTAAAAGACGTCATTGCAAGAACAATCTTCTCGATCTCTTCCAGTGAGAGCAACAAGATGATGACAGGAGAGCTGTTTGAAATTTGTGACAATGTTCTTCGTGTTGTTGCATTGGACGGACATCGAATCTCGATCCGTAAGGTAGAGCTGAAGCAAACCTACGAGAACCGCAAGGTTATCATCCCCGGCAAGACGCTTTCTGACATCAGTAAGATTCTCTCCGGCGACATGGACAAGATGGTTAGAATTTATTTTACGGACCGCCATGCCCTGTTTGAATTTGATGACACCATCGTGGTATCCCGCCTGATCGAGGGAGAATATTTCAAGATTGACCAGATGCTGTCCGGCGATTATCAGACACATCTTCGAATTAACCGTCAAGAATTCCTCTCCTGCCTTGACCGTGCCACTCTTCTTGTCAAGGAAGAGGATAAGAAGCCGATCATTCTGATGATTTCAGACACCACTGTCGAGTTGAAGATTAACACGACTCTTGGCAGCATGGATGAAACCATCACGATCGATAAAGACGGCGAGGACCTGAACATCGGCTTCAATCCGAAGTTCCTGATTGATGCGCTCCGCTCCATTGACGATGAAGAAATTGATATTTATCTTCTCTCTCAGCGAGCACCTGCCTTCATTCGTGATGATAAGAACTACTGCTATCTGGTTCTTCCTGTGAACTTCATCAATATTGATTAAGAACGTATGAATCTCGTGGGCATTTCCTTCATTCTTCGGAATGACAGGGGCGATGAGGATTCATGCAGAAAGCATAACGAAGTAGAATTCATGAATCAGATTACGATCAGAGATGAATTTATTAAGCTCGGCCAGGCATTGAAGCTGGCAGGCATCGCGCAGTCCGGTGTGGATGCCAAATACATGATTGAAGAAGGGAACGTGAAGGTCAACGGAGAAACGGAAACCCGCCGCGGTAAGAAGCTTTACGATGGTGATACCGTAGAAGCGGAAGGAAAAAGCTTCACCGTCTCCTCTTCCATGAAGAACTGATGTATATTAAGTCACTAAGACTTGCGGATTATCGCAATTATGAGAATCTTTCGATGGATTTTTCGGAAGGAACGAACATTTTTTATGGCGATAACGCGCAGGGAAAAACAAATATTCTGGAGGCTCTCTATCTGATTGCCACCACCAAGTCTCACCGTGGCGTTTATGACAAGGATTTAATCCGGTTCGGCTGTGAGGAGGGACATGTTCGGTGCGTCATTATTAAGGGCGGCATTGACTATCAAGTGGATCTTCATCTCCGAAAGGCCAGAGCAAAGGGCATTGCGATCAACGGTCAGAGAATCCATAGGGCATCTGAGCTGATCGGACTCCTTCACATCGTCTTCTTTTCACCGGAGGATCTGTCTATTGTCAAAGACGGACCTTCACAACGGAGACGTTTCATGGATATGGAGCTGTGTCAGCTGGACGAGTCCTATCTGTATGATCTGAATCATTACAACAAGGTGGTAGAGCAGCGCAACAAGCTTCTTCGACAAATTCTTGAGGTTCCGTCACTTGCAGCGACACTGGATGTGTGGAATGACCAGCTTCTGGAGTACGGAACAAAGATCATTCGGAGACGCCGGGCGTTCATGACAGATCTGAATGAGATGATTCGTGAAATACATCTGAATCTATCCGGAGGAAGGGAGCATTTGTCTCTTTGCTACGAGCCGAATGTAACAGAGGATCATTTCGAAGAGGAGCTGCAAAAGGTCAGGGAGCGTGAGAAGTACATTGGCTCTACAGTGGTTGGACCGCATAAGGATGATTTTTCCTTCATCTGTGACGAAATTGATCTTCGCAAATTCGGATCACAGGGACAGCAGAGAACCTGTGCCCTTTCCCTGAAGCTTTCTGAACTGCAGCTTGTAAAGAAGCTGATCGGAGAAGAACCGGTTCTGATGTTGGACGACGTCCTGTCGGAGCTGGATACAAACCGTCAGAATTATCTTCTGAATTCTCTTGGCGGAATTCAGACCTTTATTACCTGTACGGGACTGGATGAATTTGTAAATCACCGTTTTTCCATTGACCGCCTTTACCGGATCTGTGAGGGAAGGGTTGTGGAAACGAATGAGGTATAATAATGGCAGCAGAAGAAATCAAAAATCTTTTAGAGGCCGCGCAGGAGGACCAGAAGGCGCAGCAGTCAGAGGGCTTTGCCCGCGAATACGCCGAGAATGAGAAGGAATACAAGGATGACAACGTCAAGGACACGAAGGATGTCGGATCCTATACGGCGGATGATATCCAGGTTCTGGAGGGGCTCCAGGCAGTCCGCAAGCGTCCCGGCATGTACATCGGTACGACATCATCCAGCGGCCTTCATCATCTGGTTTATGAGATCGTAGATAATTCCGTCGATGAGGCGCTCGCAGGATACTGCACGCACATTGAAGTTTCCATCAATCCGGGCAACAGCATCACAGTAGCAGATAACGGGCGCGGCATTCCGGTTGGCATCAACCATAAGACCGGTATGACAGCGGTGGAGGTCGTTTACACCATCCTGCATGCGGGCGGCAAGTTCGGCGGTGGAGGATACAAGGTTTCCGGAGGTCTGCATGGGGTGGGTGCATCCGTGGTCAATGCACTTTCAAGCTGGCTGGAGGTTACCGTCCGTCAAGAGGGGAAGATTCATGTCATCCGCTTTGAGGACGGCGGCCATGTGAAGGAAAAGCTCCACGTGGTGGGAACCTGCGATCCGAAGGATACGGGAACGAGCGTTACCTTTCAGCCGGACCCTTCCGTGTTCCAGGAGACGACCGTTTATGATTATGACATCATTAAGGCAAGACTTCGGGAAATGGCCTTCCTGACCAAGGGATTGAAAATCACACTAACGGACCTCAGGGAGGAAGAAAAACAGGAAAACGGAGAGCCGAGAAAAGATGTGTTTCACTATGAAGGAGGCATCCGGGAGTATGTTGCTTATCTGAACCGCAGCAAGACTCCTCTGTATCAGGATGTGCTCTATTTCGATGGAACGAAGAACAATGTCTACGTTGAGGTATCCATGCAGCACAATGATGCCTATAATGTATCGGAATACAGCTTCGTCAATAATATCAACACACCGGAAGGAGGCATGCATCTGACCGGCTTCCACAACGCGATGACGAAGACATTCAATGATTATGCGAGAAAGAACGGAATTCTGAAGGACAGCGAGCAGAATTTATCCGGCGACGATATCCGTGAAGGCCTGACGGCGATCATTTCCGTCAAGGTGGAGGACCCCCAGTTTGAGGGACAGACGAAGCAAAAGCTCGGCAATATCGAGGCAAGAGGTGCTGTGGATTCCGTTGTCAGTGAGAAGCTGACCTACTATCTGGAGCAGCATCCGGATGTCGCGAAGGTTATCTGCGAAAAGGCTCTTCTCGCACAGCGTGCAAGAGAAGCTGCCAGAAAGGCAAGGGATCTCACGAGACGAAAGACAGCTCTGGAGACCATGTCTCTTCCCGGCAAGCTTGCAGACTGCTCAGACAAGGATCCGAAAAACTGTGAAATTTTTCTGGTTGAGGGTGATTCCGCAGGCGGCTCCGCCAAGAGTGCGAGAAACCGTTTTACGCAGGCAATTCTTCCTCTGCGCGGCAAGATTTTGAACGTGGAGAAGGCAAGAGAAGACCGAATTTATGCCAATGAAGAAATCAAGGCGATGATCACAGCATTTGGCACCGGCATTCATGAAGAATTCGATCTTACGAAGCTTCGCTATGACAAGATCATTATCATGACGGATGCCGATGTGGACGGCGCCCATATTGATACTCTGATGCTGACCTTTCTGTACCGCTTTATGCCGGAGTTAATCCGTCAGGGGCATGTATATCTGGCTATGCCGCCCCTTTACAAGCTTGAGCGCAATAAGAAGGTCTGGTACGCCTACAGCGATGAAGAACTTGCCGGGATTCTGAACGAAGTCGGCAGGGACAACAACAATCATATTCAGCGCTATAAGGGATTGGGAGAAATGGACCCGGAGCAGCTTTGGGAAACGACAATGGATCCGGAGCGCAGAATTCTCCGCCGCGTCAACATTGACGAGGAAAGCGAGTCGGAAGTGGATCTTACATTTACGACACTGATGGGAGATCAGGTAGAGCCCCGCCGTGAGTTTATCGAGCAGAACGCGAAGTTCGTACAGAATCTTGACGTATAAGACAGAGTAATAAAGGAGTCTTCATGGAAGACAACGTTTTTGACAGCAGAATACATGATGTCGATCTGAACAAGACCATGCGCAATTCGTATATTGATTACGCAATGAGTGTCATTGTTCAGAGAGCACTGCCGGATATCCGGGACGGAATGAAGCCTGTGCAGAGAAGAATTCTCTGGGCAATGAGTGAACTCGGCAATACTCCAGATAAGCCGCACCGTAAGTGTGCGCGTATCGTCGGTGACACGATGGGTAAGTATCATCCGCACGGAGACAGTTCCATTTACGGAGCGCTGGTTTATATGGCGCAGCCGTGGTCTATGCGGTATTGTCTGGTGGACGGACACGGAAATTTCGGCTCCGTTGACGGCGACGGCGCTGCAGCAATGCGTTACACCGAGGCAAGACTTACGAAGATTTCCACGGAGATGATGGCGGACATCAATAAGGACACCATTGACTTCGTAGACAACTTTGATGGAACTGAGAAGGAACCGGCTGTTCTTCCGGCAAGGTTTCCGAATCTTTTGGTAAACGGAACGACAGGCATCGCTGTCGGCATGGCGACAAACATTCCCCCTCATAATCTTCGTGAGGTAGTGGCGGCCTGCACGAAAATGATTGACAACCGGATTCAGGAGAACCGGGAGACCGATATCGAGGAACTTCTGGAGATCATCAAGGCACCAGATTTCCCGACCGGCGGCATCATCATGGGTCTGCAGGGGGCGCGGGAAGCCTACATGACTGGCAGAGGAAAAATCATCACCCGTGCCGTCACTGACATCGAGCCCATGGCGAACGGAAAAAGCCGGATTGTTGTGACGGAGCTTCCGTATCTGGTCAATAAGGCAAATCTGATCCGGAATATTGCGGATCTTGTCAAGAATAAGAAAATTGAAGGAATCACAGACCTGCGCGATGAGTCGGACCGCGAGGGAATGCGCATTGTGATTGAACTCCGGCACGATGTTAACGCGAATATCATCCTGAATCAGCTGTTCAAGCACACACAGATGCAGGATACCTTCGGTGTGATTATGCTGTCTCTGGTAAACGGAGAGCCTAAAATCCTGGGGCTGAAGGATCTTCTGACCTACTACCTGAAGCATCAGGAAGATGTAGTGACCCGGAGAACCCGGTATGATCTGAATAAGGCACAGGAGCGGGATCATATTGTTCAGGGACTGCTGATTGCCATTGACAACATTGATGAGGTGGTCCGCATCATCCGCTCCTCTTCTTCTGTACAGGAAGCGAAGAATCGGTTGACAGAGCGTTTCGGTCTTGATGATGTGCAGGCTCAGGCTATCGTGGACATGCGGCTTCGCGCACTGACCGGTCTGGAGCGCGACAAGCTGGAAGCAGAGCACGCAGAGCTTTTGAAGACCATTGAGCGTCTCCAGGCAATTCTGGCGGACCGGAATCTTCTGCTCGGTGTGATCCGGGATGAAATGAATGTGATTGCAGAGAAATACGGCGATGACCGTCGTTCCCAGATCAATGTTCATGCGGATCTGTCTGAGATCGAGATGGAAGACCTGATTCAGAATGAGAACTGCGTCATCACAAGGACGAGTCTTGGCTACATCAAGAGAACGTCCGCGGATGAATTCCGCGCGCAGAATCGCGGAGGGCGCGGCATCAAGGGAGCACATACCATTGATGATGATTACGTGGAAGATCTTTTGATGACGGCAATCAAGGACACGCTTCTGATTTTCACAACAAAGGGACGTGTCTATAAGCTGAAAACCTATAAGATTCCGGAAGCCTCACGGACTTCCC
>CALEFO010000176.1 GCA_937877165.1 uncultured Lachnospiraceae bacterium
CCGACAAGATTGCCCATGCCGACGCGGGTCGCCGTGGAGACAATCAAGGCCTCCAGACCAGACACACTGCTCTTCTTCTCCGGATCGATTTTCTTCTCCGCCGCAACCCGGAGCATCTCCGGAAACAGACGGACCGGAAGGAATCTTGTACGAATCGTGCAGAAAATCCCCGCCGGAATCAAAATAATCACCAATAGGGAAAGCCCCAGCACGGAACCGCCCGGAAGCGGAATCCGAATGAGATCTCCCCACAACAAATTGTAAACAGCCTGAAATACCCCCATCATTTCCCCTTTTCAAGAAATTATTGATTCACTTATTTTATCATAGAGAATTTCTGCTGTTATGTTCCTTTCAAACGTTTTCCTGCTCATGGTATAATATTTTTAATTTATCTAAATTCATCACATGTAAGGAATGTTCACCATGTTTTTCCGTAAAAATGATTGTCACTCTGTAGCAGAGCCTTCCACCCGCCGCATGTTCCGCCGGACATTTCCGGTTCTGCTGATACTGCTCACAATTCTGTTCACTCTGCCACAAGGCATCCGGGCCCGTGCAGCATCGCAGGAGAATGCACAGACGACGGACGCACAGACCATTGTCCGCGTCGGATATTACGCATCCCGCCGTTTTCAGGAGGGAGCCGCGGACGGTGAGCCCAAGAGCGGCTACAGCTATGAGTATCTTCAGAAGGTTGCCTCCTACACCGGATGGAAATATGAATATGTCTACGGAGATTGGGAGGAACTCTATCAGAAGCTTCTGAACGGAGATATTGACCTGATGGCCGGCATTTCCTACTCGTCGGATCGCGCAGGGAAGCTCAATTTCTCGGATGCCGTCATTCTGAAGGAGACGTTCTATATCTATAAATCTCCCTCCGATTCTTCCATTAAAAGTGGGGACATCCAGTCTTTTGCCGGAAAGCGGATCGGTGCCACAACCACTCACAAGATGTATGACCGCATCCTTCAATGGAAGAAAGCGAGCGGAGCCGACGTCGACATTATCCTCTACGACAGCATTTCGGACTGCATCAATGCCTTTTTTGCAGGTGAAGTGAACGCTTTCATCAGCGCAGTCAACATGGCCGCAGAATATTCTGGAATTGTACCCGTCGAAGAGATCGGGAAAGAGCCTTACTATATCTGCACAGCCAAGGACCGCACAGATCTTCTGCAGGCCCTCAACTCCGCCACCTCCATCATGGAAGAGCAGGACAGCCGTTTCCTGAACGAGCTGGAGAGCAAGTATGAGGTAGACACCTCTGTCAGTGTCCTGCTGTCCCCAGGTGAGGAGAACTGGATGGCCGCACATGACCGCATCACCGTTGGCTATCTCAACAACTATCTTCCCTATTGTGACACGGCAAAGGACGGCTCTGTAACCGGCCTTGTTGCTGACATTGTTCCTCAGCTTTTTGCCCGGCTTCCCGGCGATTACCGTCCGACCCTTCAATACATCGGCTACGACAGCCAGTCCGATATGTTCGATGCACTCAAAAACGGTGATGTGGATCTTCTGTTCCCCGTCGGCGGTCAGTCCTGGTATGCCGAGCAGGAAGGATACCTGCAGAGCTCCAATGTCGTAACCGTCAATATGGATCTGGCCTATCCCGGCACCTATTCCACAGAATCCACTCCGTCCCGCATCGCCGTAAACCAGAACAACCTGATGCAGTATTACTATACGATTTCCAACTTTCCAGATGCCGAAATCATTGACTGTGATTCCATCGAGGACTGTCTGCAGGCTGTAAAAAGCGGGAAGGCCACCAGCACGGTCATCAATTCTCTTCGTGCCTCAGGCCTGATCACCACGGAGAGCAAGCTTCATATTGTTCCTCTGGAGATTTCCGACTCCCGGTGCTTTGCCGTCTCCTCCAACAACCGTGAGCTTCTCACACTTCTGAATCACGGTCTCAGCATTCTCGGAGACAGCTATGGAACCGGCCTCGCCTATCAGTACATCAACGGCCTGGTCCACTACACCGCGGCAGATTTTATTCGGGACAATTTCTTCTTCTTTTCTCTTCTGGGACTTGGAATTCTTCTGATCATTCTGGCCCTTCTGGTCCGCGGATACCGCCGGAGAGAACGGGAGGCCCAGAAGGAAGCCGAACAGAAAAAGAAGCTGGAAGAAGCTCTTTTGCAGGCGCAGCAGGCAAACCAGGCCAAGACCACCTTCCTCAACAATATGTCCCATGATATCCGGACTCCTTTGAACGGTATCATCGGTATTCTCGACATCAACAGCAAAAGCAGGGATCCCCAGCTCATCCGCCGGAACCGTGAAAAGGCGATTGCCGCGGCCGATCATCTCCTAAGCCTTGTCAACGATGTCCTGGAAATGAGTAAGCTGGAGAGCGGCGAAACCGTCCTTTCCCGGGAGCCGCTCTTACTGCCTGATCAGGAAAAGGAGGTTCTGGATATCGTAGACCTGCAGGCTTCCCAGGCAGGGATCACGCTGACTCATGAAGGAAATCTTCCCTCCAGCCCTGCCGTTTACGGAAGTCCCCTGCATTTTCGGGAGATTCTGATCAATATTCTCGGGAATTCCATCAAGTACAATCAGCCGGGCGGATCCATTGTCTGGAAAAGCTCCTGTGAGCAGCCGGATGAGGAACATCTTGTCTATACCAGTATCATCACCGACACGGGCATCGGAATGAGTCCGGAATATCTGCAGCATATTTTCGAGCCGTTTTCACAGGAAGGGCACGATGCAAGAACCGTCTACCACGGCTCGGGCCTTGGCATGTCCATTGTAAAATCACTTATTGACCAGATGGGCGGAACGATTCATGTCACCAGTACACAGGGAATTGGCAGCACCTTCACCATTGTCCTGCCCTTCGACATCGTTCATGGTCAGACCGTTCCTTTGTCCGACCATGCAGAGAAGACAGCGGATCTTACCGGCATGCGGATTCTCCTCGCCGAGGACAATGAGCTGAATCTCGAAATCGCCCGGTACTATCTGGAGGAGGCAGGAGCTCGCGTCACCACTGCCCGGAATGGAAAAGAAGCCGTATCGCTCTTTTCTCAGTCACTTGAGGGGAGCTTCGATCTGATTCTGATGGATATCATGATGCCGGTCATGGACGGTCTTGCGGCTTCCAGAGCGATCCGCACCAGCGGGCGGATGGATTCCTCCTCAATTCCGATCATTGCCATGACTGCCAACGCGTTCGAGGAAGACCGCCAGTCGAGCCTCTCTGCCGGCATGAACGATCACCTGACGAAGCCTCTGAATGCAGAGAAATTCCTTGCGACTGTGGCGAAATACCGTCCAAAGCACGGATCTGCAGAGACCTCCTCCAGATAAAGAAAGAATTCTCCCGAATTTCTATGTGCTGAATAATAACATATATGATAGAATCAGAAGGCTGTATCGAAATAAAAGGATCCAATCCGCAACACCTGCATTCCACATCTATCGTTCGAATGGAATTCCTGCTTCATCAGCACTTCCGCACATGACGGTACTCTGTCAATTTAATAATAGAAAGAAAGTTTCAGGTTGAAGGTAACACTATGACTCAGGCAAAAGAATCCGTAAGAGAAAACAAGATGGGCGTGATGCCCATCAAGAAGCTGATTGTGAACATGTCCGTTCCGATGATGATCTCCATGCTGGTGCAGGCACTCTACAACATTGTGGACTCCATCTTCGTTGCGCAAATCAGTGAGAACGCGCTCGCCGCGGTTACCTTTGCGTTCCCGCTGCAGAACCTCATGATCGCGCTCGGCTCCGGAACCGGCGTCGGTATCAACGCACTTCTCTCCAAGTCCCTTGGCGAGAAGAACTTTGATCACTCCGATGCTGCCGCCAACAATGGTCTGTTCCTGACCATCCTGAATTTCATTGCCTTCCTGTGCATCGGACTTTTTGTGACCGGTCCGTTCATTCAGAGCCAGACCTCCGTTCCGGAGATCATCACGGCAGGAGACACTTACCTCGGCATTGTTTGTACGCTCTCCATCGGTCTGTTCTTCCAGATGACCTTCGAGCGTCTCCTTCAGTCCACCGGACTGACCATGCTGTCCATGGCCTCTCAGCTGACCGGCGCCATCATCAATATCATCTTCGACCCGATCCTGATCTTCGGCCTGTGCGGCTTCCCGAAGCTCGGCGTCGCCGGTGCAGCTTATGCAACGGTCTTTGGTCAGTGCATTGCCGCCTGCCTCGGCCTGTTCCTGAACCTCCGGTTCAATAAAGAGATTCATTTCTCTCTCCGCCGGATGTTCCATCCCATGGCTTCCATCATCGGCAAGATTTACTACGTCGGCGTGCCTTCCATCCTCATGATGTCCATCGGCTCCGTCATGACATATTTCATGAACCTGATTCTGGTCGGCTTCTCCACGACGGCAGCGGCTGTATTCGGCGTGTACTTCAAGCTCCAGAGCTTCTTCTTCATGCCGGTCTTCGGACTGAACAACGGTCTCATTCCGGTTCTTGCCTACAACTACGGTGCCCGGCGCAAGTCCCGCATCGACGAAGCTCTGAAGTTTGCTCTGCTCCTTGCCGTCTGCATCATGATCTGCGGAACCATTACCTTCGAATGTATCCCCGGCGTCCTTCTGCAGCTGTTCAATGCGTCCCCGGACATGATGAGCATGGGCACGCACGCCCTGCGGATCATCGCCGTACACTTTCCACTTGCCGCCTGCGGCATCGTCATGGGATCCATCTTCCAGGCGTTCAGTCAGAGCTTCTACTCACTGATTGTTTCCCTGTGCCGTCAGCTCATCGTGCTGATTCCGGTTGCCTGGCTCCTGTCCCTGTCCGGAAATGTCAACAACGTATGGTGGTGCTTCCTGATTGCAGAGGTGGTGTCCGTTATCCTGTCCCTGATTTTCTTCCGGAGAGTCTACCGCAGGCAGGTCGCTCCGCTTCAGGAAAATGTGGACATCTGATCGACCGCTGACACTGCATTTCGTTTCATATGTGTCCGGTCTTCTGTGGAAATCAAAGACTCCTGCCATACAGGGATTCGCTTCATTGTCCGCGAGGCAATCCGGAATACGGCACCAATCAATAAGGAAATGCCGTCAGAAGGCAACACGATTTAGAACATACCGACAGAGAGGCCCGGGAAATCTGAAATGGATTTCCCGGGCCTCTTTTAAGAACTGAACAGTATCAAAACCGGATTCGATGAAGCGGCATTATTCCTGAGAAGCGGCATCCGCAATAGGAACCAGCTTACCGATATTCACTTTTCCGGTTCCATCCCCATACCGTAGTGTCCCATCCGAAGAGATGGAAACGGTGTACCAATCCTTTTTGCTCTGTTTACAATACATAGCATCGAAATCGAGGTTATAGTTTTTCTTAAGATAATTTACAACCATCTGATATCCATGGTCTGAGCCCTGACCCTGATAGATCACGCCGCAAAGTGTAATATTGCTTCCGGCATCAGAAGGGCTCACCCAGCCATCCACCGACTTTTGGGTCCCCGCCTTTTTGAGCTGAATGCCCAGCTGGTAATCATGTCCCGGCGGAATCACAAGATCTCCGCTGTTCATCGCCCCGGCCAGTGCACTGCCGATGATGCGGGCGTGATCCAGATCCACTGTCCTTCGTGCCTTCTCAAGCTGACTGTTGAAAATCGGAATGCCGATCGCAACAAGGACACCGATGATAGCGACCACGATCAGAAGCTCTGCAAGCGTAAAGCCTTTTGAATTCTTCCGAAGCCGGATTTTTTTATCAAGTTGAAACATGCTGGATTCTCTCTGCCTTCTGTGATTCCCGAAACATTTTCTTTTCGCTATTCTACCCGATATCTCCCGAAATGCAATCATTTCAGGAGAAAAGAATCCCCGCTGCAGAGAAACAGGCTCCGCCGCGAGGATTCTTTATTCCGATCATCAGCCGGTCCGGTCTTCATCGTTTTCCGGCACAGAGATTTCCCGCCGTTTCACAGAGCGCCCTCATCCTGCGTACAGGATTCCCTCCAGAAGGGTATCTTCATCCGCACCGTTGATTTGTGCCGGATAATCCTGCCGGTCAACGGTAAGACGGTAGATCTTCCTGCTGTAATCCGGAAGGACGGGCTGACTCAGCGTGTAGGAGTACCAGCCCTCCTCACCACCCTTTGTGACCAGAGAGGCATCCACCTCCTGAAGATCGCAGACGGAATCATTGTCCG
>CALEFO010000177.1 GCA_937877165.1 uncultured Lachnospiraceae bacterium
TCCGTAACGATGGACCAGTTGTTGTGCTTGCCGGAGCCGTTGACACCGTCGAACGGCTTCTCATGCAGAAGGCAGGCGTAGTTGTGCTTGTCTGCAACCTTCTTCATCATCTCCATCGTCAGCTGGTTATGATCCACTGCGACATTTGCAGTCTCGAATACCGGTGCGAGCTCGTGCTGGCTCGGTGCCACCTCATTGTGCTTCGTCTTGGCAGGAACGCCCAGCTTCCAAAGCTCCTGATCCAGATCATGCATATATTCCGAAACCTTCGGCTTCAGAACGCCAAAGTAATGATCCTCCATCTCCTGTCCCTTGGGAGCTGGCGCGCCGATCAGGGTACGGCCGGTCAGAAGAAGGTCCTTGCGCTTCAGATACATATCCTTGTCGATCAGGAAGTACTCCTGCTCGGAGCCGACCGTCGTATCGACATGCGTGACTGCTTCATTTCCAAGAAGATGAAGAACCTTGACAGCCTCTTTGGAAAGAGCCTCCATGGAGCGAAGAAGCGGTGTCTTCTTGTCCAGAGCCTGTCCGCCGTAGGAGCAGAATGCGGTCGGAATATACAGGGTTCCATCCTTAATAAATGCCGGTGAAGACGGATCCCAGGCAGTGTAGCCTCTTGCCTCAAAGGTGGCACGAAGTCCGCCGGACGGGAAAGAAGATGCATCCGGCTCGCCCTTGACCAACTCCTTGCCGGAGAAGTCCATGATTACCTTTCCATCCGGTGTCGGTGAGATGAAGCTGTCATGCTTCTCCGCAGTCAGACCGGTCATCGGCTGGAACCAATGTGTGAAGTGTGTTGCACCATGCTCAATTGCCCAGTTCTTCATAACAGAAGCAACGGTATTGGCAACATCCAGCTCCAGATGGCTTCCGCTTTTGATGCTCTTGTGAACGGCCTTGTAGATATCCTTCGGCAGGCGTTCCTTCATAACCTGATCACCGAAGACGAGGCTGCCATAGATCTCAGGAACCGATACGATTGTTTCCATTCTCTATTCCTCCTTTTTCCAGATAACAAAAAAGACGCCTTAAAAGACAATATCCCTGTCTTTCAAAGCGCCTTTGCTTCATGCAGGTAGGTTTACCACATCAATTTTTTCGTGTCAATAGCTTTTCCAGACATATTGTATACAAAAATGCATTTTCACATGCTTTGGCTGCTTTTTCAGGAAGAATGGCCATATCATGCAGCTTCATGCGATCTATATGAATCAGCTCACGAGCATTCAGGTGCTTCCAAACGGCAGGCAGGTAAATTGCGGTTTGTATCACTGCTCACGATTTCCCACGCCATCGGAAAGTCAGAGGCGGGATGCTCATATTGTCCGTGCAGCACTGCCCTCCTTTGCAGGGCGGCGACGTGGGGAATACAAACCACGATTTCATTATCATAATCCAGCGCCAGCAAATGCATATCAGTATCAGGATGCACATCAACAGCCCCTTGACAAACGCTCGGGCCCGCGCAATAATGCGGGATATCAAGAAGCGGCAAAGAGGTCGCGGATTCACAATACCTTTTGATCGGGAAGGAAATTCCGGAAAGCTGTATTTCCGGAATTTGAGTTTTCCTCTTCCGGAAATGATTCAGAATCAGAATCATTTCGGAAGGCGAAGGGGATTCATGTGAAGACGAGCTCTTTGCCGCTTCTTTGTGTGTTCTTCAGCACAGGATGCAGGATGATTTCTGACATAACACACAGAAATCAATCTGCGGACCGTGGTTTATAAAAAATGTCCCTGCTGAACAAGACATCATCAACTGCAAGAAGGAGAATATGTTATGTGCTCAATTTTAGGCTATTGCGGTGCATCCGCGCGGAAAGAAGATGCAGCCGCCGCTCTTGCGAAGACGATTTCGCGGGGCCCCGACGACTCCAGACTCATTGATACCGGAAAGGGCTTTCTCGGCTTCAACCGGCTCTCCATTATGGGGCTGACTCCCGAGGGCATGCAGCCCTTCGAGCGGGACGGCAGCTATGTCGTCTGCAACGGCGAGATCTATGGCTTCCGTCCGATGAAAGAATACTTAAAGGGACGCGGCTATTCCTTTGTATCTGAGAGTGATTGCGAAATTCTTCTTCCTTTATATGAAGAATACGGCGTTGATATGTTCCGCCTGCTGGATGCAGAGTATGCACTGATTCTTTACGATGGCAAAACCGGGGAGTACATTGCCGCCCGCGATCCGATCGGCATCCGTCCTCTGTACTATGGCTATGACAAAAAGGGTGTCATCCTCTTCGCTTCCGAGCCGAAGAACCTGATTGAGCTTTGTGACAAAATTCTCCCGTTCCCTCCCGGCTGCTACTACAAGGACGGTTCATTCCACACCTACCGGGATATGAGCGCGGTTGACTACTACAACGAAGATGATCTCGAAACCATCTCCGTAAACATTCATGACAAGCTGATGCGCGGTATTGAAAAGCGTCTGGATGCCGATGCCCCGGTCGGATATCTTCTGTCCGGCGGTCTCGATTCTTCCCTCGTCTGCGGAGCTGCCGCAAAGCTGATGGACAAGCCTCTGGAGACCTTCTCAATCGGCATGGATATTGATGCCATTGATCTGAAATATGCGCGTCAGGTGGCGGAATACATTCATTCCAATCACCATGAGGTCATCATCACCCGCGACGATGTCATCCATGCACTGGAGCCCGTTGTAGCTGCTCTTGGTACTTTCGATATCACGACCATCCGTGCATCCATCGGCATGTACCTTGTCTGCAAGTGGATTCATGAAAATACAGATATCCGCGTCATTCTGACCGGCGAAATCTCTGATGAGCTGTTCGGCTACAAGTATACAGACTTCGCGCCCAATGCCGATGCCTTCCAGAAGGAGGCCGAGAAGCGTATTCGTGAAATCAATGTCTACGATGTTCTCCGTGCGGACCGCTGCATTTCCGTGAACTCACTGGAGGCCCGGGTTCCGTTCGGTGATCTGGATTTTGTAGATTATGTTATGCACATTGATCCCGAAAAAAAGCTCAACAAGTACGGCATCGGCAAATATCTTGTCCGTCATGCCTTTGAAAAGGATCAGCTGATTCCCGAATCCATCCTTATGCGTGAAAAGGCAGCGTTCTCCGACGCAGTCGGACATTCTCTGCGCAATGACCTGATTGATTATGCAGAGTCTCTGTATACCGATGAAGAATACGAAGAGAAGCGCAAGAAATACATGCACTGCACTCCGTTCACGAAGGAGTCTCTCCTTTACCGCGAGCTGTTCGAGAAATATTATCCCGGCCAGAGTCAGATGATTCCGGATTTCTGGATGCCCAACAAGAGCTGGAAGGGCTGCGATGTCAACGACCCCTCTGCCCGCGTTCTCTCCAACTATGGCGCCTCAGGAGAATAATCTTCTGGCTGCCATCGGCCGCGCAACTGTCATCAGTCGCGTTTGAGTACGCGAGGAGAATTTCGCGAAGGCGAATTCTCCGATGCGCGAGCAAAGCACACAGCGTGTGCTTGCTCGTAGTAGGAGAACGCAGCATCGGCCGCGTTTGAGTGCCGAGGAGAAATCCGCGCAGGCGGTTTCTCCGACGGCCGAGCAAGCACAGCGTGCTTGCTCGTAGTAGGAGAACGCGGCATCGGCCGCGTTCGAGTACGGTAGTAAGGCGGTTCTTCCGCGGGACCGCTTCACTATACATATTCTCTATTCTTTTTTCATGGAAAAGCCACGGCCCTTCGGCCGCGGCTTTTTCGTATCTGTTAGTGCTCTGCCAATTCTGCGATCCCTTGTTATCGGAGCTGCCTTCGGAACGCTTCCTCGCTGATCCCGGCACAGGCCGCAGCAGCAGAGACCGTCAGCGTCCCGCTTTTCACAAGATGCAAAAGCGTTTTCAGCGTACCTCTCTTCTCACCTTCCGCAAGGCCCTTTTTCATTCCCTCCGCAAGGCCGGACTCATGGCCTTCCATCCTTCCCTCTTTCAGACCGGCGTCCATGCCGTCCTTCTGTCCATCCTCCCAGGCTTCCTGATACAGGTAGCGTTTTACCCTCTCCTCATCATATTCCGTCAACAGCATTCCGATCACCTCGCTCCGATGGTCTCTCAAATATTCCCGGACAGGCCCTTCTTCCATTCCCTCGATGGCATCGTTGACCGCCCTCACATCTCCCTTAAGCTCTCGGTTCTTCCGGTACTGCTCTACAAGATAGGCATAATCGCGCAGAGATTTGCAGTCCTCCAGAATCCAGGCTCCGCTCTCATAGTTCACATTCAGCACGTGAACCTGCACCTCAATGTCCGATGGTGCTCCTTCCAGGAGATCACTCAGTTTTAGAATACCTTCCTTCTCTTTTCCGCTGATTCCATTATACAGCATCACCAGTCTCGGCGCAGGAAGTTTCAGTTTCCTGGTTCCGTAGAGTCCTGCATCCAGACCGCTCATCTGAAGATATTTCTCATACAGGTGCGCCGCGTACAGGAAAAAGCGTACCGGCATGTTCGGATTGTCTGTGCTCTGCTGTTCATAAAGATTCATACTGCCCAGAAGAAAGAATGAGGCATCATTCTTCTGCCCCGCTGAGGCAAAATCCGCGCAGGCGGTTTTGCCGAATGTGGCAGCCGGTGTGTCAGCACCGATGCTGCTGTTTGAAAGTGACATATCGATGTCACTTTCAAACTTCATTCCCATGTAGATCACGTCCTCCATGGTGTTGATCCGGATCTCCTCCGGATTCTCATAATTCGTATGATTGATGGCATTGTACAGCTCCAGAGTCAGTTCCTTGCGCTCCTTTGAGCCGAAAAGAGCCTTGAACAGACGGTCCTTGCAGAAACGGTTGATGTTCGCCATAGGCACCTCACAAATGGCAGAATGAGTGAATCAGCTGTGGATTGCAGTCGGATTGCTTTGTTGCATCCGTTTCGTTCGATGTGAATCAGATAGAAATTAAAATCATGGCAGGCATGCCTGGTGTGCCGGGCCGTGTCCCTCAGAAGTGAACGCGTGAACGCATCTGTTCGTAGTATAGCAGAGCTTTAAGAAATAGAATATTAGGTGGATTTCATAAAGTTTTCAGATGAAAATTATAGATATATGACAAATCAGCGGAATCGGCCTACGCAAACAGTGTCTGCACCAGGATCATGTACAGAATGGTCCCGGAGGCCATGGAAATCAGCATATTCTTCTTCCAGAGAAACGTTACGGCCACAACGGCAAGCGCAATCATTTCCGGAATGCCGTATGTTCCACCCGCAGAAAAGGAGATATTGCGGAGACAGTATACCACCAAAAGTCCGAATACCGCGGGTGCAAGGTATTTACCGAGGTAGACAACAAACGGCGGTGTCTTCCTGCCTGCCGGAAACAATATATATGGAAGGAACCTGGTCAGCACGGTTGCCAGAACTGCCGCGCCAATGGTAACTGCCTGCTGAAGCTGTGTCATTTCACTCATAGACTCCGATTTCCCTTCTGGTGCAGCTCACCCGCCGCGTCATCCTGCAAATTTTCACAATTCTGTTCTTTCTCTAATGTCGGCTCTTCCTTCTTTTCCAGAAAAGGCCGCAGCGCTGTCAGCGATACAAGGATCACGGCCATCGACGGAAGGATGAAGCCGTCCGCACCGAAAATCACAAGGCACACAAAGGAACCCACAATGCCAATGTACTCGCTAAGATGTCCCCTGCTCCGATCCTTCACCCACTGGTTCATAAAAATGGTCACAAACATCGCGGTCATGACAAAATCCAAGCCCTTGGTATTAAACGTAATTCTCGATCCGAACAGCGCCCCCAGTGCCGCCCCTGCTACCCAGTAGCCCTGATCGAGAAGCGATACCCAGAAATAAAACCAGCCGCGGTCCGTTCCCGCAGGAATCTCCGCAGAATAATTCACAGCGAAGGTCTCGTCACTGGTGGTATAGATCAGATACCATTTCTTCCAGCCGGTTCCCTTGTACCGGTCCAGCATAGAAATCCCGTAAAACAGATGCCTTGCGCCCACCATCAGTGCGGTCATGAAGCAGACCAGCGGCTGAAACGGAGAAAGAAGAATGGAAACCAGAAGAAATTCCATGGAACCGGTATAGACGATGATTGCCGTCAGAACCGGGTAGTAAATGGGGAAACCGCTGGTCACCATCAGAATGCCATATGTCATTCCGAGGAACAGATAACCAGTCATGACCGGAATGGTCAATGGAAAAGCAGTACGAAGAGCGTTTCCGATTTTCTCCCTGTGATTCACGGATTCCTGTGTCAAACCTGCATCTGATTTCATTTCTCTCATCACCAGCCGCCGTATTCCTACTGTTTCAGTATGCTATATGGTATAAGAGTGTAGCATGTTTCTCACGATCCTTCCAGAGAAAATCTACGTAAAAGGCAGTGTGCATCGTTTGCACACTGCCTTTTCTTGTAAATACATAATCACAATGCAATTATTTTCACTTTGCCATTTGCCTTTTAAATTCTTCGTCAGACAATCCGGATCGTTTTACTGCATCCTCCAGGGTCAATACTCCATCTCTGACCAAAGCAACCAATACCCGTGCTGCTCCATCCTTTTCCCCTTTTTGAATGCCCTCTTTTAATCCCTCTTCCTTACCTTCTTTTCGACCTTCTTTCAGCCCATTTTCTCGTCCTTCCTTCAGGCCCTTTTCTCGTCCTTCCTTCAGGCCCTTTTCTCGTCCTTCCTTCAGGCCTTTTTCTCGTCCCTCTTTCAGGCCTTTTTCTCGTCCCTCTTTCAGGCCTTGCTCTCTTCCCTCGCTCAAGCCTTTTTCTCTGGCATCAATTTCGGCCAGCATTTTCATGTATTCAAAATCCATGAAGTTCCTCCTCGTCTCAGCATCCTGTTTGGCTTCCAAGACTTCTTTTTCTACCTCTTTGCAGAATTCATCCGCCGGTTCATCTCCGTTAATAAGACTCAGGAAATTCTTAAGCTCAGGCAGTATATCATTGCTCGTCCCATTCGTATTCAAAAATACCTTGGTTGTCCCGTCCTGCAGCTCAAGATTCCGATCTGCCTGTTCATAATTACGAAAGCGATAAATATGGCGTCCCTGATGAAAAAGATCCTGCGGGCTGATCATTACAACATAAGAATCAGGAAGCTTCGCATAATCTTCTCCCTTGTGCAGCACCTGTTCATCCATGAGACACTGGTAGTACCTGGTACGCTTTGGCTCGTTCTTCCGGCTCGTCAGCTGCATTTCAACATCGAAGACCTTACCATCTATTTCTGAATAAACATCATACCGCACGCTTTTGCTGCCTGCCGGTCCATAAAAAATCATCTGCGGAGAGTGCTTTTCTACTTTGGACAGATGCAGTTCCGGAAAAATGCGCTGCATCAGTTGAAGAAAAATGCTTTCCTTTCGCATGACGCAGGAAAAAATGTAATCATTTTCGATCCCCGCCTCCTCCCAGCGCCGATCTAAAATTCTCTGATCTTCCTCCGATACGGTAATAGTGACTGTCGTATTTCTCATTTTGCCTCCTGCATAAAAGTATGGTGCAGGAGATCCGTAAGCAATACCTGTTGATCGCTCTGGTTCTGTTCCGAAACTCCTGCAGGATGAATAGTGATGATTTGCATAAGTTTCGTTCGATGTGAATCAGATGGGATCGAGACAGGTCCGCTGCTTTTCTGCAGGCGGTGCTCACAGAATAGAACTTAGTTATGCAATTAACCGTAGTATAGCAGAACAGACTGAATATTTAAATATTCTCAGAAATTCTTTCTCCGATTGCATCCGCAGGAAACAACCGATACAATAATGACGCTGCCTCAGAATCTCTGCGGCAGCATCATTATTCGGTATATTTCAAGGTACATGCCTTCCGGCAGGGGGCATCATCCGCCATGAAAAGTTTATTTCAAACGAATTACCCAGGAAAGGAATTTCTATGATCAAAACCTTCGCTATCATCTGCTTCATCGCCATGTACGCCGTCATGGTCATCAAGACCGAATGGCGCACCTGGACGGCCATGGCGGTTGCCGCCTTGTTCATCGTCTTCGGAGTTCTGCCTGCTGGCAGCATTTTCAGCGCCGTTGATTGGAACGTGCTTCTGATGATTTCCGGCACCATGATCCTCGTGGACTACTTCATCGAATCGAAAATGCCGAACCGCATCGCCGACATTCTTCTGGATAAATCCAAAAATGTCATGTGGGTTGCCGTTTTCATGTCACTGTTTTCCGGAGCGGTTTCCGCATTCATTGACAACGTCGCGACCGTCCTTATGATCGCGCCGGTCGGCCTTGCCATTTGCAGGAAGCTAAAGATCAATCCGGTGCCCATGCTCCTTTCCATCGCCGTCTCCTCCAATCTGCAGGGTGCCGCAACGCTGGTCGGTGACACCACTTCCATCATGCTCGGTGCCTACGCAAAGATGGACTTCACGAATTTCTTCTGGATGAACGGGCGGCTCGGCATCTTCTTCGCCGTGGAGCTTGGCGCTCTCGCCACCGTCCCCGTCATCATGTTCCTGTTCCGTCATGACACCCAGCCGGTTCACTGTGACGAAAGGACGACGGTTACGGACTATTTTCCTTCGGTCATGCTCCTTGGCGTAGTGGCTGCCTTGATCCTCGCTTCCTTTATTCCGAACAAGCCAGAGATCACCAACGGCCTGATCTGCTGCATTTTCGCCGTCATCACGGCAGTCCGGCATCTGCTTTGCACCCATCGCGCCGATGGGTTCCAGCATGCCATGGGGCAGTTCGACTACCAGACCGTGCTGATGCTGATCTCCATTTTCATTGTAATCGGAGGACTGGAACAGGTCGGCGTCATCGATGACCTTTCCGGTGTCATTGCTTCGTTTGGCAAGGACAACCTCTTCCTTCTATACACGGTCATCGTCTGGGGATCGGTTCTCATCTCCGCATTTATCGACAACATTCCATATGTTGCCACAATGCTTCCTGTCATCCGTGCGGTTTCCCTTTCGATGGGAATGGATCCCTATCTTCTTTATTTCGGACTTCTTACCGGTGCAACACTCGGCGGCAACCTGACCCCTGTCGGAGCCTCCGCCAACATCGCTGCAACCGGCATTCTGAAAAAAGAAGGATATGAAGTCAGCTTTCAGGATTTCATGCGGATCGGCGTTCCGTTCACACTGACTGCCGTGACCGTTGGCTATCTCTTCCTGTGGCTGGTGTGGAGATAATTTGCATTGCACAGCAGCAGGTTCACAAAATAACCGACTGCCACAAACAAGCCCATCACTGCCAGATAATCCAGCAGGAACCGTGCCAGTGGCTCGGAATAATCAAAGAACACGAAATGGCTTCTCAGCAGCAGGTAAAGCCCCACATCCCGGCGGACGAAGGCCACGGCTCCGTAGACGGCGAAGGAATATCCGGCAATTCTGAGGATCCATGTGCGTATCTGATTGGGCCGCAGGTGCTTCCGCGCCATGGTCAGTAACATATTCCAGTGCATTCCCAAGTGCAGGCTCATCAGCACAAAGCCCCAGAAAGCACAGAGAATATGCAGCTTTCCGGCCAATTCATAACCGCCATGTCTCGGAAGAAACGCAAACACATGGCGGGACAGCACGATGCCGCTGAACATAGAGCCGCTCATGCACAGGAAAATCAGCCCCGCCAACGCCGTCTGCAAAAAGCGCCGTGGCGTATAGTGCCCCTGCGGCACAGCTTGGATCCATCGACGATTCAAAGCATGGTGCACCACGAGCAGGGCGAACATTCCCATGCCGATCCACTCGTGGGCTGCCTCGCCCACAAGGCCGTAAGCCATCAGAAGCAGCATGGACACCGACATGGCCGCATCTACGGCGATTTTTATTTTGAGAATTGGTTTCATGTCCTCATCCTTTGCTGTGGGAGATCACCCAGTTCAGGTTGTCCGGGTCGTCAAAGACCACATTGGCGCCGCCGTGGTAGTTGTAAATGCCCTTTTCGTTGAAGAAGGCGTTGTCGGGCGTTTCGATCCGCAAGACTTTGTCGATGTCGGTATCGCTCCAACCGGCATTTTCATAGGCTTCGTGGAGATTCTCGTAGGCCGAGCGAGCCTTGGCGCTGCCGTAATACTCGTCGCTCTTGGCCATGTAGATATAGACCGCCACGCTGTTCTCCGCAATGGGTGCATAATCGCCGTCCCACTGGGAAGCGCCGTGGAGGTAGGCTGCGTACAGGTCGGGCCGCATGGACACCGCACGAGACATGGTCTCGCCGCCCGCGGAGTATCCAGCAGCGTAGACACGGCTGGTATCCACGGTAAAATTATTGATGAAGTATTCCGTCAGTTCAATGGCCTGCCGGGCGGACTTTTCGCCCCAGTCCGTCAGCTGGGCGGAGACCACGATCATCTCGGTGTCCAACTTTGTCCATGCGGTGAAGCCGCTCCAGTTCAGATTGCTGCCGGAAGAATCTTCCCCAAACCACATCCTATCATAGCCCGGCATGACCACCATTATGGGGAATCTGCGGCTGCCGTCGTAGCTGCCCGGCAAGTAGTAGCTGTAATGGATGTCGCCGTCCGCACCG
This sequence comes from uncultured Lachnospiraceae bacterium, assembly GCA_937877165.1. GTDB lineage: Bacteria > Bacillota > Clostridia > Lachnospirales > Lachnospiraceae > CAG-791. The sequence continues at coordinate 10,486 of CALEFO010000177.1, forward strand.
GAGAAAATTTGCTCTGCAAACAGACCGGTCTGAATCGGCTCTGATGTGACTGCCGATGATGTGCTTTCCGCCGGTTCTTCCGACGGTTCAGCATTTGGTGCATTCGTCATTTCCGTCTGAGTCGGTGCTGCTGTACCGGCTCCGCACCCCGCTAAAGCCAGTATCAGCACAAGCGCCAGGGCAGGCGAAAGAAGTCGCTTCACTTCTGCTCGTCCACCGGCGGAACCATTTCCGCATACTTTTTGAGCATTTCCGGGGTGCTAGTGTAGTAGCGCACATTCTTATTGAGACCGGCAATCTGCGCCATTTCGTCATCCGTCAGGGCGAAGTCAAACAGGTCAAAGTTGGCCTTGATATGCTCCGGATTCTTGGAGCCGGGGATGACGATGTTGCCGCTCTGGATGTGCCAGCGAAGAATGATCTGGGGTGCGGACTTGCCGTACTTCTCTCCCAGCTGAGTAAACAGCGGCTCCTGAAGCAGTGCCTTGTCGCCATGACCCAACGGATACCACGCCTGCGGCACGATGCCGTTCTCCTTCAGGAAGGCTTTCAGCTCCGTCTCCTGATGGTAGGGGTGCAGCTCTGTCTGCAAGACAGCGGGCTTCACTTCGCAGATAGAGAGGATTTCCTCGATCTGCTCCTTGTTGAAGTTGGACAGACCGATGGCACGCACCTTGCCCTCCTTGTATGCCTTTTCCATCTGGCGGTAGCCCGACACATAGTTGCCCGCGGGCTGGTGAATCAACAGCAGGTCGATGTAGGGGGTGTCCAGACGGGCAAGGGTCTTGTCCACTGCGTCCGGCTGCTCATAAAAGCTGGGCCACAGCTTGGTTTCCAGAAAAATTTTCTCCCGCTGCAGGCCGGACTTCTTCATAGCGCGGCCAACGGCCTTTTCATTCACATAGGCGTTGGCGGTGTCGATCAGGCGATAGCCGTTCTGCAAAGCGCTGATGCAGGAGGTCTCCGCCTCATCCGGGGTCAGAAGAAATGTGCCGATACCGGCCATAGGCATTTTTACACCATTATTGAGAGTTGCGTATTCCATAAAAGTTTCCTCCTTAAATTTTTTTGCTTAATTCTTCAGCTTCGTTTTTGTTGGTCGCCATGCCGCCAGAGCGGCGGTGTTGCCATTCTTGTTGGGACTGCCGTTGATAAATAAAATGCTCATAGCCATGCTCCTTTACACATTTTTGCCCATTTCATAAGCTTTCTTCATAGCGGAAGTGTTCTTCACCTTACCCGGCTCATACACGCCGCTACCGATGATAACGCCTTTTCCACCGCACCCTCCACGCAGTCGGCATAGCCTCGGAAACAGGCCAGTGTGGTGTCGGCGGACAAATTGGCCTCGTCTGCCATGGTGACGATATAGTAAAATTCCTTGTTCTTGACTTCCAGCCAGCGCGCCACCGTGCGGTCGATGACCGCTTTGAGCTGGGCATCAATGGAGTAGAAATAGACCGGGCTGGCCAGCACCAGCACATCGGCATCGATCATCTTTTGCAGGACTTCGCCCATGTCATCCTTATGGGCGCACGCACCACCATGATCGCGGCAGTAGTAGCAGGCGGAACATGGGTGAACTTTCTTGCTGGCAACACGGATCTTCTCCACTTCGTTTCCCGCTTCCTGTGCGCCCCGTGCGAATTCGTCACACAGAATGTCCGAGTTGCCGCCCTTGCGGGGGCTGCCGGACAGGATCAAAACTTTTTTGCTCATATAAATACACCCCTTACCGATAAGATTTTTTATAGATACTTACGCAATCTTCGTCAAAGAGAGGACAAGGATCGTTTAAGAAATTGGGGCCCAAGGTATCGCGGGCATTTTGTGCCATCTGGAGGAATTCAGACGACTCGATACCATTCATCTTCGCTGACCGGTTCACACCACTGGCTGCGGCAATTTTCTCCGGGCACCTCTACCGCCAGATGGGAGAACCAGCTATCCGGTGCAGCGCCGTGCCAGTGCTTCACACCGGGCGCAATGTTGACCACATCGCCGGGGCGTAGCTCCTGCGGCTCTTTGCCCCATTCCTGATAGTAGCCCCGGCCTGCCACACAGACAAGAATCTGCCCGCCGCCCTTGTCAGCCTCGTGGATGTGCCAGTTGTTGCGGCAGCCGGGTTCAAAGGTCACATTAAAGATTTTGACCTGCTCCGTGGAAACCGGCGCAAGATAGCTCTGCCCGCTGAAAT
>CALEFO010000178.1 GCA_937877165.1 uncultured Lachnospiraceae bacterium
AGGAGAATAATCAGTTGTGCGAATCAGACCTGCCCGGTGTTGTATCCGGGCAGGTTTTCTGTTTTTATCAGACATACAGATTGCGGAAATTTTCTTGCAGTGCCGCGATAGAACAGCGGCAGGAAAGAAAATAAAAGTTTGAAAGTGATCGCCGATGCGATCGCTTTCAAACACGAATTGGTGCCGCCAAGCGGCCCAATTTCGATGATCCCATCGGAGAAAGCCCATTCGGGCATTTCTCCTCGGGGTGCCGCAAAAAACGCGGCACAGAAAGGTAAGTTTGAAAGTGATCGCCGATGCGATCGCTTTCAAACAGCAGCATCGGTGCTGACGCACCGGCTGCCACATTCGGCAAAACCGCCTTCGCGGTTTTTGCCTCAGGGAGGTATAAGGATGGAAAGAGTAGAGAGATATCAGAGAGTTCCGGTGCTTCATTATCCGGAAAGAGAGTGGCCGGACAAGGAAATTCAGAAGGCCCCGGTCTGGGTCAGCGTGGATCTTCGGGATGGCAATCAGGCGCTGGTGGATCCCATGATCGTTTCCGAGAAACTGGAGATGTGGGATCTTCTTATGAAGCTTGGCTTCAAGGAAGTGGAGGTTGGCTTCCCGGCGGCAAGCCAGATTGAATTCGATTTTATCCGTAAGCTGATTGAGGAAAACCGTATTCCGGATGATGTTCGCATTCAGGTGCTGTCTCAGTGCCGGGAAGAGCAGATCGAACGCACCTTTGAGTGCATCAAGGGATGCAAACAGGCCATTGTTCATATTTACAATTCCACCTCTACACTGCAGAGAGATGTTGTTTTCCACAAGAACCGTGAGGAGATCAAGGCAATTGCGGTGCAGGGAACCAAGTGGGTGAAGGAACGTGCAAAGGATTTTCCGGGCAAAATTATTCTGGAGTATTCCCCGGAGAGCTTTACCGGAACCGAGATGGACTATGCGGTGGAGGTCTGCACTGCGGTGCAGGAAATCTGGCAGCCGACGAAGGAAGATCCGATGATTGTCAATCTTCCGTCTACCGTGGAGATGACAACACCGAATGTATATGCCGACCAGATTGAGTACTGCAGCCGGCACTTCAAGGACCGCGACACGATTATTCTCAGCGTGCACCCGCACAATGACCGGGGAGAAGGTGTTGCAGCAACCGAGCTTGCGCTTCTTGCCGGAGCGCAGCGCGTGGAAGGAACGCTCCTTGGCAATGGCGAGCGGACCGGAAATGTGGATGTTCTGAATGTTGCCTACAATATGTTCTCACAGGGCATTGATCCGGAGCTGAATCTGGAGAATGTGAATGAGATTATTGAAATTTGTGAACGCGTGACGAAGATGAAGGTGGATCCGCGCCATCCTTATGCGGGCAAGCTGGTCTTTACGGCGTTCTCCGGTTCTCATCAGGATGCGATCAACAAGGGAATCACGGCGATGAGGGAGAGAAATTCCAGCATCTGGCAGGTACCGTATCTTACAATCGATCCGGCGGATATCGGGCGCAAGTACGAGCCGATTGTCCGGATCAATTCGCAGTCTGGGAAGGGCGGCGTTGCTTTTGTCATGGATGCTTACTTTGGCTTCAAGCTTCCGAAGGCAATGCAGCGTGAATTCGCGGATGTCGTACAGTCGAGAAGTGAGAAGGAGGGCGAGGTTCCGCCGGAGGAGATCATGGAAATGTTCCGCTCCGAGTACCTGGACTGCAAGGAGCCACTCCATTTCCGCAAGCTTCAGGTGGTAGAGCTCAGCGGCGAGAAGGAAACGGAGTTCGACACGCAGGTAACGCTTTCCTTCACGGACTGCGGCATCGAGAAGAGCTTCACGGCGGTTGGGAATGGACCGCTGGATGCAGTGCGCCGCGGAATGCATGAGAATTTTGATTATAACATCCGGATTCTGGACTACGAGGAGCATGCACTGAAGTCGGGATCCGATTCGCAGGCAGCGGCCTATATTCATTTGCTGGATTCCGACAGCGGAAAGACAACCTATGGCGTCGGCGTGAGCTCCAACATCACCCGCGCTTCCGTGCGTGCCGTCTTCTCGGCAATGAACCGTCTGGGACTTGGAACGAAGGAAAGCTTTGCAAACTTCTGATTTGTGCCAGACCAGGAATTCGGAGAAAAGCGAAGAACACGGGACAAGTAAAACGGGCGGGGACAGTGCCTTCGCCCGGAAGAAGATCCTCCGGGAAAGGAAACAGATGGATCGGGAGCAGCAGAAAACGTTTCTACAGAACATACCCTATATTCAGTATAATGGGATCGTGATTGATCAGATCGGAATGGAAGAGTCCGTCCTGCACGTGGAGATGCGGCATGAGCTGGAGAATCCTTATGGGATGGCTCACGGCGGGCTTTTGTTTACTTTGGTGGACACTGTCGGCGGTGTGACGGCGCGGGCGGACGGCCGCAGGTATGTGACGCCGGATGCATCCATTCATTATCTTAAGAGTGGCCGGAAGGGCCGGATTACCGCAACGGGACATACCGTTCGCAGAGGCAGAACTGTCACGGTGGTAGATGCTGCAGTGACGGATGAGGAGAAAAATCTTCTGGCAAGCGGAACGGTAACCATGTTCTGCCTGGATGCGGACGAGAAACGAGCGGAAGCTTAGAAAATCCGGGATTCTGGTATTTCCCGGGAGATCGACAAAGATTTTGAAGAAGCGGCGGGAGCGCTGCTTCTTTTAAATTCCGGGCCGTTTGCGGCACGGAAGGAGCATAAATGCTTTTCTGTCACGGACCGCGCATGGTGCGCGGCGACGCAGAAGAAGCGCAGCAAAAAGAGGAGAACAACATGGCAGATCAAAAGAAACTGGTTGCTGAAATTACCTCAATGGACGAGGACTTCACCCAGTGGTATACCGATGTGTGCACCAAAGCGGAGCTGATCGGATATTCCCACATCAAGGGCTTCACGATTTTCAAGCCTGCTGGGTACGCATTATGGGAGGCGATTCAGGCGCATCTGGACAAGCGCTTCAAGGAGACCGGCGTCCAGAACGTGTATATGCCGATGCTGATACCGGAAAGCCTACTGGCGAAGGAAGGTGAGCTGGTAAACGGTTTTGCACCGGAAGTTGCATGGGTGACGGCAGGAGGTACAGAGCCCCTGACGGAGAGACTGTGCGTGCGTCCGACATCGGAGACGGTATTTTCTGATTTTTATAAGGATGACGTACACTCCTACCGTGATCTGCCTCGTTTGTACAATCAGTGGTGCTCTGTCGTTCGTTGGGAGAAGGAGACCCGCCCATTCCTGCGTTCCAGAGAGTTTCTGTGGCAGGAAGGTCATACCATTCATGCTACCCGTGAGGAGGCAGAAGAAAGAACCCAGCAGATGCTGAACGTCTATGCGGATTTCCTCGCGGAGGATATGGCCATTCCGACGATCAAGGGACAGAAGACGGAGAAAGAGAAATTTGCGGGTGCCGTTGCCACCTATACGATTGAGGCCCTGATGCATGACGGCCGTGCACTTCAGTCCGGAACCAGCCATTTCTTTGGGCAGAAGTTTGCGGAGGCCTATGACATTACCTTCACGGACAAGGACAACAAGCTGAAATATGTATGGCAGACTTCCTGGGGCATGACAACCCGTGTCATTGGTGCCATGATCATGGTGCACGGCGACAACCGCGGTCTGGTGATTCCTCCGAGAATCGCTCCGGTTCAGGTTTGCATTATCCCGATTCAGCAGCGCAAGGAAGGCGTACTGGATAAGGCATATGAGATTCGTGACATGCTCTCGAACTTCCGTGTGAAGGTAGATGATTCGGACAAGAGTCCGGGATACAAGTTCTCTGAGCAGGAGATGCGCGGCATTCCGCTTCGCGTGGAAATCGGCCCTCGCGATATCGAGAACGGCGTCTGCGTCGTAGTACGCAGGGATACCTCGGAGAAGATGGAGGTCCGTATTGATGAGCTTGCAGAGAAGATCGGGGAGCTACTTCCGAAAATCCAGAAGGATATGTATGACCGTGCCAAGGCTCTGATGGACAGCAAGACCTATACGGCACACAATGAGCAGGAATTCGCGGACACCTTTGAACACAAGACGGGATTCGTGAAGGCAATGTGGTGCGGCGACCGGGCCTGTGAGGATGCCATCAAGGAAAAATATGGCGTTACAAGCCGCTGCATTCCGTTTGAGCAGGAAGAGATCGCAGGGACGTGTGTCTGCTGCGGAAAGCCAGCCAAGAAGATGGTCTACTGGGGCAAGGCATATTAAAAGGACAATATGGCACGGGGAGACGCATGTGCAGAACAGCTCAGCTGAAAATTGAAATTCCACAGGGCGCCGCGTGGGTACTGGACAAGCTTCAGGCAGCAGGGTATGAAGCCTATGTCGTGGGCGGCTGTGTTCGGGACAGCCTTCTCGGGCGCAGTCCGGATGACTGGGATATCACGACCTCGGCAAAACCAGAGGAGACGAAGACGCTTTTCCGCAGAACGGTGGACACCGGCATTCAGCATGGAACGGTCACGGTGATGGTAGGATCGGAAGGCTATGAGGTGACGACCTACCGGATTGATGGAGAGTATGCGGACGGACGGCATCCCGACAATGTCACCTTTACGGCAAGCCTCCTGGAGGATCTGAAGCGCCGCGATTTTACGATCAATGCGATGGCGTACAGTCCGGCGGAGGGACTGGTGGATGAATTCGACGGCATCGGCGACATTCAAAGGCGTGTGATCCGGGCCGTCGGCGACCCGGTGCAGCGGTTTACCGAGGACGCGCTGCGGATGATGCGGGCAATTCGTTTCTGTGCACAGCTGGATTACCGGATTGAAGAGACGACCCGGGAAGGAATCCGCCTTCTGGGTCCAAATCTTCAGAAGGTCAGCGCGGAGCGCATCCGCGTGGAACTGGAGAAGCTCCTGATGTCAGATCACCCGGGAGAACTTCGGGAGGCCTGGGAACTGGGGCTTCTTGAGCAGTTCCTGCCGGAGCTTGCCGTGTGCATGACCTGTGAACAGGAAAATCCGCACCATTGTCATACGGTTGGAGAGCACATCCTTGCTGCGGTGGCAGCTGCGCCGCACGATAAGGCCCTGCGGCTTACGATGCTGCTGCATGACATTGCCAAGCCGCTTGTGAAGACAACGGACGGAAACGGAACGGATCACTTCCGGGGACATGTGGGAAAGAGTGCACAGATGGCGGACCGGATCCTGCGGAGGCTGAAATATGATAACCAGACGCGGGAGACGGCGGTTCAGCTGATCGCCTGGCATGATCGGAAGCTAGGGGACTCTCTTCCAGCAATCCGCCGCAGCATAGCTGAGCTGGGAGAAGAGCTCTTTCTTCCGCTTCTGGAGGTGAAGACGGCGGATGTTGCGGCGCAGTCAGATTTTCACAGGGAAGAGAAGCTGAAGAAAATTACTTTCTGGCGGACCTCTTATGAGAGAATCCGCAGCGCAGGAGAGTGCCTTTCTCTCAAGGATCTGGCCGTTTCCGGCAAGGACCTGATTGCGGAGGGCGTCCGGCCCGGAAGACAGATGGGAACAATTCTTCACGAAATGCTGGAGGATGTGCTGGAGAAACCGGAGCATAATACAAGGGAATATCTGCTCACCAAGTGGAAGGAGAGCTTTGACGGGAAAGGCTGAAAAGCGTTGAAAATACGCGCCTTTTCTTGACAAAGCATGGGAAAACACGTATATATAGTC
>CALEFO010000179.1 GCA_937877165.1 uncultured Lachnospiraceae bacterium
CCTATGATGAAGCAAGCTGGCTGGCACTTCGCAAGTCCGGCGAGATGAACTCCTTTGTAGCAACCTGGACAGCAGATTTCAACGATCCTGACAACTTCATCTATACCTTCTTCGGCAATGATGAGAAGACCAAGATTCGAAGCATTAATTACAAGGACGAGGACACGATGAAGCGGGTAGAAGAGGCCCGTGCCATCACCGATGAGACGGAACGCCTCGCTGAGTACGATGCACTGGAGAAGAAGATTGTAGAAGATGACGCTGCATGGGTGCCGCTGTTCGGACGTACGCATCTGTTTGTGATCAGCGACCGCGTTGCGAAGTTCGTTCCTCACTGGGCTGGCTACAGTGATTTCAACGTGACCGGTGTCACCATGGCAGAGTAAAGCAATGAAAAAACGGCGGATGGAACGAATCGCTCCAACTGCCCAAGAAAAGAAGAAAGTAAATCGGCAAGAGCTTCCGGGATCCGCCGTACCAGGGCGGACCCGGAAACTCTTGTGTAAGAGAAATCGGAACGCAGGAAACAGAAAAAATCCGTCCGGACAGTATGCGTGAAATGGTCGCGCAGCTGCCTGCAGGAGCGGTATAAGGATGCCAACATGAAACAGATCGTAAAACGAATTCTTGGAACCATTCCGGTTCTGATCGGCGTCATTCTTCTGATTTTTATCATGCTCCGCGTGGTACCCGGTGATGCGGTGACGACACTCCTTGGAGAGCATGTCAATCAGGAAACGATTGATCGTCTGACAAAATCCATGAATCTGGACAAGCCGATGATGGAGCAGTTCTTTACTTATCTGGGAGGACTGCTGCGCGGGGATATGGGACAAAGCTATAAGTACAACCGGAGTGTTACCTCCATGATTTTGGAGGCGTTTCCGTATACCGTACAGCTGGCGGTCATGGCCGCAGTTTTTGCCTGGGTGATGGGTATGATTCTCGGTGTTATTGCAGCCATTCGTCAGAACCATCTTCTGGATCACCTGTTCATGGGATTGGCACTGTTCGGCGTATCCATGCCGATTTTTATGACATCGCTTCTTCTGCAGTACTTCCTTGCTTTTAAATGGAGGGTTCTGCCGCTCACCTCCGATGGTTCCATTGCTTCCATGATTCTTCCTGCGATTGCTCTTGGCTGGAACAGTGCAGGAAGCGTGGCGCGCATTACGAGATCGAGCCTTCTGGAGGCGATGCAGGCAGATTATATTGACACTGCAAAGGCCAAGGGACTGATGGGCGGAAAGGTGATTGTATTTCATGCTCTGAAGAATTCGATGCTTCCTGTCATTACGATGATGGCGCTTCAGCTCTCCAGCATGCTGTCCGGTGCGGTTATTACAGAAAGTATTTTTGCCATTCCGGGAATCGGACGTCTTGCGACATCAGCGATCTCGAACCGGGATATGCCGGTTCTGCAGGGAACGGTTATTTTCACTACAGTGATTGTCATTGCCGGAAACCTCCTGGCGGATGTACTGTACTCGGTTCTGGATCCCAGAATCCGGAAAGGAGCGTGAACGTCATGACATTTCATAAGAAAAAAGAAATTATTGAGTCACTGGAAAAGGGAGGCATTGCAGCAAAAAAGGCGGAGAATACACAGGAGCTTTTAAGCCAGGTCGGTGAAAAGGACGGAATCCTCGAGAAGCTCGCCCGGATGTGCCGCCAGAATAAGCTGGCTGCCATTTCAGCGTTGGTGATTCTCCTTATTATTCTGGCCTCTGTTTTTGCTCCGGTCATTGCGCCTTATGGCGAAGCGGAGCAGGACGTTATCAACCGCCTGCAGGCTCCGAGTCTTATCCACCCGTTCGGGACCGATGAGCTTGGACGGGACGTGTTCTCTCGCATCCTGTATGGTTCCAGGGTATCGCTGGTGATCGGAATTCTTCCGAGTGTGCTGGCTCTGGTGATTGGTATCATTCTGGGACTGCTCGCCGGATATCTCGGCGGGAAAACGGATGTGATCATCATGCGGATTGCGGACATCATGCTCTCGATCCCGTCCCTTCTTCTTGCGATGGTCATCATGTATACGTTGGGAAGCTCTACCATCAATTTGTTCCTCGCGCTGTCGATGATCAACTGGGCCAGTGTGGCACGAGTGGTCCGCTCGCAGACGCTGTCCCTGAAGGAGAGCGAGTATGTAGAGGCGGCGCGTTCCATCGGCGTTTCCAAATGGAAGATCATGATGCGTCACATTCTTCCGAACTGTATTCCCAGCCTGATCGTTTTATTTACGCTGGAGGTTCCGTCCTCCATCCTTTCGGAGAGCTCCCTGAGCTTTCTGGGCATTGGTGTCCAGCCGCCGGCAGCTTCCTGGGGCCTGATGGTGAACCAGGCAAAGCAGTTCCTGTTCACGCAGCCGTGGCTTTGCCTTGCTCCCTGCATTTCCATCATGGTCGTCGTGCTTGCCTTTAACTTTCTCGGAGACGGACTCCGTGATGTTCTGGACCCGTACATGAAGAATGGATGAGAAGGACACGGAGTGCGAATGCGGCGCTTTTTTGCAGAGTCTTGGGGGATCCGGCAGAGCAGAAAAGAGCATATGAAAAGAGAGGAAGGAAGTCCGCTTTTACGGATTTTGCCTCAGTGAGGTATGAACATGATGGGAGAAGAACAAAACGTTCTGGAAATCAAAGATCTGAAATCATATTTCTTTACGGAAAAAGGAGTGGCGAAGGCTGTTGACGGCGTGAATATCACCATTCCGAAGGGAAAAATCATCGGCCTGGTCGGAGAGAGCGGCTGCGGCAAAAGTATGACGGCAAGGTCGATCATGGGCCTTCTGAAGTATCCCGGGAAAATTGCGGGCGGGCATATCCTGTTTGAAGGAAAAGACCTGGTCGGCCTTTCCGAGCGGGAGCTTCGGAAAATCTGCGGAAATGATATTTCCATGATTTTTCAGGAGCCGATGACGAGCCTGAATCCGGTTCTGAAGGTCGGGCATCAGGTTCGGGAGACGCTTCTGGTGCATGACCATACCATCGGGAAGGATGAGGCCAGAAAAAAGGTCATTGAGATGTTCCAAAAGGTCGGAATTCCGGAAGCAGAGAAACGCTATGACAGCTATCCTCATGAGCTGTCCGGGGGCCTTCGTCAGCGCGTCATGATCGCGATGGCCATGATCTGCAAGCCGCACCTTCTGATTGCAGATGAGCCGACGACAGCACTGGATGTCACCATTGAGGCGCAGATTCTTCGGCTGATGAAGCAGCTGCGGGATGAGACAGGAACAAGTGTCCTGATTATTACGCATAATCTCGGAGTTGTCGCCGAGATTTGTGACTATGTGTATGTTATGTATGCCGGCAAAATCGTGGAGCAGGCACCGACCTGTGAGCTGTTTGATCACACGGCGCATCCGTACACGCAGGGCCTGATGGCATCGATCCCGCGCATTGGCAGGAATCCGGAAAGGCTCCATACCATTCCAGGCGTTGTCCCGAACCTCCTGCACCTGCCGCAGGGCTGCACGTTCTGCACCAGATGCGAGTTTGCAGAAGAACAGTGCAGGCAGGAAAAGCCGAAGCTGTGTCAGGTGGGCGAGGAGCACTGGTCGGCATGTTTCAGGAATGAGGACGGTTTTTGCCTCAGCGAGGGATGAAATGAGTAAGGAAAAAGAAATTCTGCTTCGTGCAGAGGGTGTATATAAAGAATTTCCGACAGCGAAAAAGGATCAGAAGGTTCACGCAGTTAACGGCGTGAATCTGGCGATCTATCAAGGCGAGACGCTGGCACTGGTCGGAGAAAGCGGCTGTGGAAAATCTACCTTAGGACGGACTCTGATTCATATGCTGCCGGTGACAGATGGCGTGATTACCTTCCATGATCAGGAAATTTCCTCCATGGATGAAAAGACCTTCCGTCCGCTTCGTCCGAAGATGCAGATGATTTTTCAGGATCCGTATGCCAGTCTGGATCCGAGAATGACAGTGCGGGATATCATTGCGGAGCCTTTGGAAACCTATCATGTCTGCAAAAGCCGTGAGGAGACAACGGAGCGTGTCCTTCAGCTGATGAAGGCAGTCGGAGTTCCTGCGGAATTCCAGAACCGGTATCCGCATCAGTTCTCCGGCGGACAGCGGCAGAGAATTGGAATTGCCAGAGCCATTGCCCTGCAGCCGGAGCTGATTGTCTGTGATGAGCCGGTTTCGGCTCTGGACGTATCGGTGCAGAGCCAGGTTCTGAATCTTCTGAAGGATTTGCAGAAGGAATATGGGCTGACCTATTTGTTCATCGGACATGACCTGTCGGTGATCAATTTCATTGCGGACCGCATCTGTGTCATGTTCCTTGGAAATATTTGTGAGATTGCTTCCAAGGAGGAGCTGTATGCAAAGCCGCTTCATCCCTATACGGAGTTTCTGATGGATGCCATTCCGAAGGCAGATCCGCACCTTCGAGGGGAGCACCGGAAAATGCTGACAGGCGAGATTCCAAGCCCTGTGAATGTTCCGTCCGGATGCTGCTTCCGGACGCGCTGCCCCTATGCGACGGAGCTGTGTGCGAAACAGAAGCCGGAGCTTAAGAAGGTTGGCGGGCGTTATGTTGCCTGCCATCATGCGGAGGCTGTTACAGCTTAAAGCATTTCTGTACAGACGTCTTGGGCCCCAGCAGGAGAACGGAATTATCCTTTCGGAAGGAAGTTTCCGGCGTCATGTCCATATTAAGCTGCCCGTTCTCCCGGATGCCGAGAATATTGATGCCGTATTTCCCACGAAGATTGAGCTGAAGAAGGGACTGTCCCTCCCATTCGCGTGGAATGGTGAGCTCATAGATGGAATAATTATCATCCAGCTCGGTGTAGTCCAGAATCTTATCGGAGGAGCAGCGGATGGCAGTCCAGGCGGCAAGCTGCTTCGCCGGGTAGATGACCTCATCTGCTCCGTTGTGGAGAAGAAGACGCTCCTGAATGCCGTGAGAAGCTCTTGCAATGATTTTTCGGGCACCGAGCTCCTTCAGGAGTACAACGGTAATGATCGAGCTTTCGAAATTTTCCCCGATGGTGACAATGCAGACATCGAAGTTCTGAACGCCAAGAGATTTTAAAAAGGTGCGGTCCGTGGTATCTCCAATCTGTGCATCCGTTGCATAGGGAAGAGCCCTCTGCACCTTTTCTTCATCGGTGTCGACGGCAAGAATCTGATGGTGCAGGTCATAAAGCTCACGTGCAATGTGATTGCCGAAGCTCCCGAGTCCAATCAATAAAAAAGATTTCATAAAAGATTTCACTTTCTGCCGCTAAAATGCGGCGCTGCTAGCCGACGATAAGGTTTTCCTTCGGATAGCGGGAAACGCTTTCCGAGCGCGGTGAGATGGTGGCAAAGACAACGGTCAGTCCGCCGACTCGTCCGCAGAACATCATTAAAATAAGAATCAAACGGGAGACGGTTCCAAGGCTCCTTGTGATTCCGAGTGTAACACCAACCGTCCCGATGGCGGAGGCTGTTTCAAACAGGCAGGTAAGGAGAGGAAGCTGCTCCAGCCTGCTGATTACAATGCCGCCCGCAAGGAAGGCAGTCAGATAGAGTGTCAGAATCGCAACCGCATTCCTCACGATTTCCGGCGGAATTCTTCGATGAAACAGCTGTGTGTCATCCCTTCTCTGAAAGACGGAAAAGGCGGAAGCCAGCAGCACGGCGAGCGTGGTGGTCTTCATTCCGCCGGCGGTGGATCCGGGAGATCCGCCGATGAGCATCAGGAAAATCATAATGAGAAGGCCGCCTTCACTGACGGAGGAATAGTCTATCGTGTTAAAGCCGGCGGTCCGCATTGTTACAGACTGAAACAAAGAGCTCCATATCCGTTCCTTCCAAGGCAGCTGATCAAATTCAAAGAAAAAGAAATACAGAGCAGGCAAAATGAGTAGAAAAAAGGTCACCGTCAAAACGGTTTTTGTCTGCATGCGGCAGAAACGAAGACGAAACCGGTTTTTTCGCAAATCATCCCAGGTGGAAAAGCCGAGACCGCCGAGAATAATCAGCAGCATGATCGTGAGATTGATCACCGGCTGAGAGACATAGAAGCAAAGGGAGGAATAGGCCCCCTTACTGCCCATCAGGTCAAAGCCGCCGTTGCAGAAGGCGGAGACAGAGTGAAAAAGACTGTACCAGATTCCGCGCGCGAGACCAAAATCGCGAATAAATATCGGAGACATGATACAAGCCCCGACCAGCTCGAGCAGCAGGGAGGCTTTCAGAATAAAGCCGGTCAGACGCACAATGCCGCCGACCTGCGCTGCCGAGATCGATTCCTGCATGGTACTGCGCTGCCTCAGACTGATCCGCTTTCCGGAAAAAAGGAACACGGCGAGTGAGGCTGTCACAATCCCCATTCCGCCGACTTGAATAAGAACAAGCAGAATGACCTGACCGAACAGGGACCAGTGCGTGACGGTATCTGTCACGACAAGGCCGGTGACGCAGGAAGCGGAGGTAACGGTGAACAAAGCATCCAGAAAAGAGGTGCTCTGGCGGTCTTTGGCGGCAATGGGAAGCATCATAAGAAGGGTTCCTGCCAGAATAAGGCCAAGGAAACCAATAAGAATAATCTGCGAGGAACTAAGTTCCAAATGATGTCGGTGTTTTTTCGTCATAGCATGCCGGAAGCGGCGACTCCTTTACAAAGTACTAAGAAGTATTCTATCATTTCTGTCCTTGTGCGGCCGCAAGGGATGTGTTAAAAGATAGGAAAAAGATGCACAGACATACACGGACAGAACATCTCTGAAGAAGGCAGCATCATACAGACTGTGTAAGCCGTAGAGAATTGGAGATTGCTTTATGAAAATGACCATGCTTGGAACAGGGAACGCAGTGGTGACGGAATGCTACAACACCTGCTTTGTTCTGGAGGATGAAGCAAGAGAGCTGGAGGATCGCTATTTTCTGGTGGACGGAGGCGGCGGAAACGGATTGCTGCAGCAGCTGAAGGCTGCAGGAATCGACTGGAGAAATCTTCGTGTGATGTTCCTGACACATAAGCACCTTGACCATATCATGGGAATGATCTGGATGCTGCGGCTGATTCTGCAGAATATGCAGCGCGGCAATTACGAGGGCGAGGCCATCATTTACGGCCATGAAGAAGTGATCGCGCTTCTTCGGCAGCTTGCCGGGATGCTTCTGACCAGGAAGGAGTGCGCGTTTCTGGATGTGCGTCTTCATTTGATTCCGGTGAAGGATGGTGAGAGCAGAACGGTCATTGGACACAGGGTGACCTTTTTTGACATCGGCTCTACGAAGGCGAAGCAGTTCGGCTTTACGATGGAACTGGAGAATGGAAAAAAGCTGACGTGCTGCGGGGATGAGCCGTACAATCCGTGTGAAAAGAAATACGCAGAGGGAGCGGACTGGCTTCTTCATGAGGCTTTTTGTCTGCACGCGCAGGCGGAGATTTTTCATCCGTATGAGAAGCACCATTCCACTGCCTTGGATGCCGCACAGCTTGCGGAAGAGCTGGGGGTGAAGAATCTGGTTCTGTATCATACGGAGGATCAGAACATCAGGGATCGGAAACGCCTTTATACAGAAGAAGGAAGAAGGGTATTTTCAGGAAATCTTCTGGTGCCGGAGGACCTCGAGACTATCCGGCTGGACTGAGCACACGGCTTGCTTATCAGAAATCTGACTGCGGAACAGAAAATTTACAGAACTTGGTGTTGTAATTCCATTGGGGCTGTGTGATACTTACGATACAAGCGGATGAAAATCATCCTTGCATATTGTAATTGCCGAAGAGATGATGAGTGTGGCGAAAGTAATGAGGATTACTTTTGCTGCGCTCATTTTGTTTATAAGGCAGCGCCCTCAGAAAAGAGAATGGCCGAGAGCCATGCTCGCATGGTGAAAGGCATTCTCTTTTCTGAGGGCGGGCAAGGTGCGGAGCACCTCGGCCCGTGCACATCGAGAATTGACGCAGGAAATCCGAGATGAGGTGCTGCAGAAAAAAGAACCAAGGTGCGAGGAGGTATTTCAGTTACTTATGGAAAGAGAAGAATTCATTGACCTGGTAGAAGCCAATCCGGTCGTTGCGGCGATCAAGGACGATGACGGGCTGGAACGGTCCCTTCATTCGGAGATTGATGTCGTGTTCGTTCTGTACGGCGATGTCATCAGTATCCGGGATATTGTTCACCGTCTGAAGGAAGGCGGCAAGACCGTTCTGGTGCATGTGGATCTGATCTCCGGTTTGGCACCGAAGGAGGTTTCCGTGGATTTCATTCAGAAATATACGGAGGCTGACGGGATCATCTCGACCAGACGGAATCTGACGGAGTATGCCAGATCTCTCGGGATGAATACGGTACTGCGCTATTTCATGATTGACTCTCTGGCCCTGCAGAATATCCGCAGACAGAGCAAGGCGGAGACGCAGCCGGATATCATTGAGATTCTTCCGGCAATTCTGGTACCGGATTTTATTTCGAGAATCCGGAAAATCTGCAAGGTGCCGCTGATGGCAAGCGGACTGGTGACGAACAAACAGGAAACACTGCACGCCCTGAATGCGGGGGCGATTGCAGTATCCACGACGAATCAGGAGATCTGGTTCTCGTAAGGGGAAGGTGCCGTGCGGCATTTTTCCGGGATGTGCTTCAAATGAAGATGCAGCAGGAGGTGCGGAATGATTTACGACGTTGTCATTATCGGGGCCGGAGTGTCCGGCTCGGCAATTGCAAGGGAACTCTCGCGCTATAAGGCGGAGATCTGTGTGCTGGAAAAGGATGAGGATGTCTGCTGTGGGACATCCAAGGCGAACAGTGCCATTGTGCATGCAGGCTACGACTGCAAACCCGGAACCATGATGGCACGGATGAATCTTCGGGGAAATGAGATGATGGAGCAGCTCTCCAAGGACCTGGATTTTCCGTTCCGCCGCAACGGGTCCCTTGTAATCTGTCTTGACAAGAACCGGTTGGATGCACTGCAGAAGCTCTATGAGCAGGGACTTGCGAATGGAGTTCCGGGGCTGAAAATTCTCGGCCGTAAGGAAGCTCTCGAAATGGAGCCCAACCTCTCGGAGAATACCGTGGCGGCACTGTATGCGCCGAGTGCCGGAATTGTCTGCCCCTTCGGACTGAACATCGCGATGGCGGAGAATGCGAAGGAGAACGGAGTGGATTTCTTCTTTCACACAAAGGTGGAAGAAATTCATGCGGATGAGGAAGGAATCTGGCACATCCGGACCTGCAACGGAGAATACAGGACAAGGAGCGTTGTCAATGCGGCCGGTGTGTATGCGGACCGGATCCACAATATGGTCAGCAGAGAGAAAATTCACATCACGGCAAGGAGAGGCGATTACCTTCTTCTGGATCATGAGGCTGGGGATCATGTCAGCCATACAATTTTCCCGCAGCCGACCAATCTCGGAAAGGGTGTCCTGGTGGCTCCGACCATTCACGGGAATCTGATTGTCGGCCCGACCGCAACGGATATCGGGGACAAGGAGAGTACGGCTACCACGCAGGAAGAGCTGGACGAGGTGGTCTCCAATGCGGGAATGTCTGTGCGTAATCTGCCGCTTCGTAAGGTCATCACATCTTTTGCGGGACTTCGGGCGCACGAGGATCATCATGAATTTATTCTGAAGGAGATTGCAGACGCACCGGCCTTCTTTGACTGCGCGGGAATCGAATCGCCGGGACTTACCAGCGCTCCAGCGATTGGTGAATATATGGCAGAGATGCTCGAAGAACGTTTCCGGTGGGAGAAGAAGGCGGATTGGAAGACAACCAGGAAGGGAATTCTGGACCCGAAAAAGCTCTCCCTTGAGGAGCGCAGCCGTCTGATCCGGGAAAATCCGGCGTATGGACAGATCATCTGCCGGTGCGAGAGCGTAACGGAAGGTGAGATTCTGGATGCCATCCACAGGCCGCTGGGGGCAAGATCCCTGGACGGAATCAAGCGCAGGACGAGAGCGGGCATGGGACGCTGCCAGGCGGGCTTCTGCAGTCCGAAGGTGATGGACATCCTTGCAAGAGAGCTGGGACTTCCGTTGGAGAAAATTACGAAGAGCGGCGGGAAATCCAATATTGTTCTGGAGAGAACGAAGGAGGTGCGGGAATGATGAAGAAGGGAATTGTAATCATTGGCGGAGGTCCCGCAGGCCTTGCGGCTGCCGCGGCGGCGAGAAAAAAGGGAGTGCAGGATATCCTGATTCTGGAGCGGGACGCAGAGCTCGGCGGAATTCTGAATCAGTGCATTCACAACGGCTTTGGCCTCCGGAGATTCAAGGAAGAGCTGACGGGGCCTGAGTATGCGGGACGTTTCATTGACGAAATCAAGGCGCTTGGAATCGAGTATAAACTGGGCACGATGGTCATGGATATCTCGAAGGACCGCGTGGTGACCGCAATGAACCGGGAAGAGGGAATTCTTCAGATTCATGCGGGAGCCGTCATCCTCGCAATGGGATGCCGGGAGAGACCCAGGGGAGCGCTGAACATTCCGGGGTACCGCCCTGCGGGGATTTTCTCTGCGGGAACGGCACAGCGTCTGGTCAATATCGAAGGCTATATGCCTGGGCGAGAGGTTGTTATTCTTGGATCCGGCGACATCGGACTGATTATGGCGAGACGGATGACGCTGGAGGGCGCGAAGGTCAAGGTGGTCGCGGAGCTGATGCCGTATTCGGGCGGCCTCAAGCGTAACATTGTTCAGTGCCTGGATGATTTCGGCATACCCCTGAAGCTTTCTCATACTGTAGTGGATATTGAAGGAAAGGAACACATCACGGCGGTCACCATTGCAGAGGTCGGCCCAGACCGGAAGCCGATTCCGGGAACAGAGGAGCGATATACCTGCGATACCCTTCTTCTTTCGGTTGGACTGATTCCGGAAAATGAGCTTTCCCGTTCTGCGGGTGTTGAAATCAATGCAGTCACGAACGGCCCCGTTGTCAACGAGAGCATGGAAACCAGCATCCCCGGCGTTTTTGCCTGCGGAAATGTGCTGCATGTGCATGACCTGGTGGATTTCGTCTCGGAGGAGGCAGAACGCGCGGGACAGAATGCAGCGGAATATGTGCAGGGAGAACTCGGAGAGGAAAGCGGAAGAGTGATTGCCCTGAAGGCACAGGACGGCGTCCGTTATACGGTTCCTTCGACGGTGGATCCTTCGAGGATGCCGGATAATTTGACGGTGCGTTTCCGTGTGGGGGCGGTCTACCGGAACGCGGCAGTCTGTGTTTATTATGGACAGGACAAGGTAAAAAGCTATCCGAAGCGGATTCTGGCTCCCGGTGAAATGGAGCAGATTATTCTGCAGAAGGCGGAACTGGAAGCGCGGGAGGATGTAAAGGAAATCACGATCTGCATTGAAGAAGAGGGGGCGAAGTAAGGTGGAAGAGAGATTTTTAACCTGCATCGGATGCCCGATGGGATGCCAGCTGACGGTCACGATGGAGGGCACAGAGGTTCTTTCGGTTTTGGGCAATACCTGCCCACGCGGTGATATCTATGCCCGCAAGGAGGTGACAAATCCGACCAGAATCGTGACTTCAACGATTGCGATTACCGGCGGCGATAAGGAGCGGATTTCCTGTAAAACCGCATCGGATATTCCGAAGAATAAGATTTTCGATGTCATGAAGGAGATCAATCATGCGGTGGTAAGAGCACCAAAGAAGCGCGGTGATATCCTGATCGAAAATGTGGCAGGAACCGGGGTCAATGTCATTGCGACCAGAGATATCGCTGTAAAAAGCTGACAAGGTGTGGACTTCATCAGCAGGCGAATGAGAAGCTCTGCAGGAGGCGCACATTCAAAAGGCTTTGCGGAAACGGTCTGTGGGGAAGGCGGAATCTGTCGTACAATGTAATTGTTTCGCCTGGATCCGGAAAAGGAAGTAAGCGGATCGGACGCAGTGAACGAAAAACGGGGGAATGGGGATGGCAAAGTATATCATGGCGCTGGATGCCGGGACGACCAGCAATCGGTGTCTTTTGTTCGACAAGGAGGGGAATATCTGCAGTCTGGCGCAGAAGGAATTTCCCCAGTATTTTCCGCATCCGGGCTGGGTGGAGCACGATGCGAATGAGATCTGGCAGAGTCAGCTTTCGGTGGCACGCGAGGCCATACAGAAAATTGGCGCGTCGTACCGGGATATTGCAGCAATCGGGATTGCCAATCAGCGGGAGACAACGATTGTGTGGGACCGGAAAACGGGCCAGCCGATCGGCCCTGCCATTGTGTGGCAGTGCAGGCGCACCGCGGATTATGCGGAGCAGCTGAAGAACTGTCCTGGAATGGTGGATTGTTTTCGGAAGAAAACGGGGCTGATTATTGACCCTTATTTTTCTGGAACGAAGATCCGCTGGATTCTGGAGAATACGCCGGGAGCCAGAGAGCGTGCAGAAAAGGGAAAACTGTGTTTTGGAACCGTGGACAGCTGGCTGATTCACAAGCTGACCAAGGGAAAGGTTCATGTCACGGATTATTCCAATGCTTCCCGCACGATGATTTTTAATATCAATACGCTGCAGTGGGACGAGGAGCTGTGCGGTATTCTGGGAATTCCGATGAACATGCTGCCGGAGGTGAAGCCGTCCAGCTGTGTGTACGGGGAGACGGATCCGGAGTTCTTCGGCGGCCCGATTCCGATTGCGGGAGCGGCGGGAGATCAGCAGGCAGCGCTGTTCGGGCAGACCTGCTTTGCACCAGGGGAAGCGAAGAATACCTACGGAACCGGCTGCTTTATGCTGATGAATGTTGGAGAAAAGCCGGTTTTCTCGGAAAATGGTCTTTTGAGTACGATTGCCTGGGGACTGAACGGGAAGGTTACCTACGCGCTGGAGGGGTCTGTCTATGTTGCGGGAGCGGCGATCCAGTGGCTGCGGGATGAGGTAAAGATTCTGGATGATTCGGCGGAGTCGGAGTACTTTGCAACACGAGTTTCTGACACCAACGGGTGCTATGTGGTCCCGGCGTTTACCGGCCTTGGGGCACCGTATTGGGATCCGTATGCAAGAGGAGCTATTCTGGGACTGACAAGAGGCGTCAATAAGTTCCATATTGTCCGCGCGACGTTGGAATCGCTTGCATTTCAGACTAGTGACGTGCTGCAGGTTATGGAACAGGATTCCGGCATTCACATGTCCTCATTAAAAGTGGATGGCGGCGCGAGCCGGAACAATTTCCTGATGCAGTTTCAGGCAGACATGATCGGTACGCCGGTGCGGCGGCCTGCGTGTGTGGAAACCACGGCGATGGGAGCTTCGTGCCTTGCCGGACTTGCCGTCGGCTTCTGGCAGAACCCAGAGGAGCTGGTCCGCAATCAGGAAATGGACCGGGAGTTCGTCCCTGTGATGGAAGAGAAGGTGCGGGAAGAACATCTTCGCGGATGGAAGCAGGCAGTCGGCGCCATTCGCGGCTGGGCAGGCGGAAGATGATAGGAAAGACCGGGGACCACAACGTTCCCGGCCTTTTGTTTTTGAATATGAAGTGAAACAGAAAAGAGTCGGCAGGAAACTGGTTTCGACGAAAGGAGGACGAGAAAAAGAACATTTGGCATGGAATCTGCACGAAAAATATAATAATCTGATTGGTATATTGATATCTATCCGCGGGAGAATCCCATAGGATAGCGATAATCGGAGATTGTTTCTCCGGCATGGATGCTTCCGATGTGGCTGCATGGGGAAATCAGCCTGTGATTTCCGACGCGGTAACGATGCAGGCACCCGGGGGAGAACATTTGCAGGAAAATTTATTCAGGGGAAATGGGGGAACATTATGTCTGTACAGTTCGAGGAACGTAGGAAGATCTTCAAGCTTGATACCGCACATACCACCTACATGATGGGAATCACGAACGAAGGGTATCTCGGTCATCTGTACTACGGGGACCGCGTGAAGCATTTCTGTGGAGATGAGGCACTGCGCCTTGCGGAATATCCGGGGCCTGCAGCCAGGGAAAGAGAGAAACAGGCGTTTCTGTCGGTATTTCCGTTTGAATATCCGACGGGCGGTGTCGGAGATTACCGGGAGAGCTGCCTGAATGTTCGGAATGCGAAGGGACAGAATGGCTGTGAGCTGTGGTTCGATTCATATGAGATTATGGAGGGAAAGCCCGGACTGGAGGGACTCCCGGCTTCATTCGGCAATGAGAAGGAAGTGACGACACTGAAGGTTGTCATGAAGGATCCGGTATTGAAGCTGAGGGTTGAGCTCTTCTATTCGGCTTTCGAGACGGAAGATGTGATCACCAGGAATGTGATTCTCCGGAATGAAGGAAACGAGCCGCTGACAGTGGACCGCGTGTTGAGTGCTGCCCTTGATATGGACGATCAGAGCCTTGAAATGCTTACCTTAAACGGCGCATGGGCAAGAGAACGTCACATCCAAAGACGCAGAATCGGGTATGGAAAGCAGAGCGTCGGCTCCATCCGCGGTGTATCCAGCCCGCAGGAGCATCCGTTCCTTGCACTGCTGAGTCCGTCGGCAGACCAGAAGCATGGCGATGTCTATGCGATGAATTTTGTATATTCCGGAAACTTTCTTGCAGAGACGCATAAGGAGCATATGGGGAATGTCCGAATGGTAATGGGCATTCATCCGGAAGGCTTTTCCTGGGCGCTGGAGCCGGGAGCAGCGTTTACGGCTCCGGAGGTTGTGATGACCTTTTCGTCGGAAGGCCTTGGAAAAATGACACGCAGCTACCACGATTTCTTTCGGAAGCACCTGATCCGAAGCCCCTATAAGGATCTGGATCGCCCGATTCTGATCAACAATTGGGAGGCCACCTATTTTAATTTCGATGCGGATAAGCTTCTTGGCATTGCGAAGGATGCGGCGGCCTGCGGAATTGAAATGTTCGTTATGGACGACGGATGGTTCGGCAGAAGAGATAGCGACAACTGCGCGCTCGGCGACTGGGTGGTGAACGAGGAGAAGCTTTCCGGTGGCCTGAAGAAGCTCGTCGATGGCGTGAAGGCACTGGGAATGAAATTCGGCATCTGGTTTGAGCCGGAGATGATTTCTGAGGATTCGGATCTGTACCGCGCGCATCCGGACTATGCAATTCAGATTCCGGGACGCCGCCCGACGCTGGCGAGAAATCAGCTGGTTCTGGACTTTTCCAGAAAAGAGGTTCGGGACACCGTATATGAGATGGTTTACCGCGTTTTAAAGAGTGCGGATATCGACTATGTGAAGTGGGATATGAACCGGTATCTGGCCGATCTGGGGAGTCTTTCCCTGGATGCGGAGCATCACGGAGAGCTGTTTCACCGCTATGTTCTGGGGCTGTACGAGATGCAGCAGCGGCTTCTGGATGATTTTCCGGAGCTTCTCCTGGAGAACTGCTCCTCCGGCGGTGCAAGTTTTGATGCCGGTATGCTGTATTACAGCCCGCAGATCTGGACCTCTGATGACACGGATGCGATTGAGAGACTCCGGATTCAGGAAGGGACCGAGCTGGTATATCCGATGTCTACGATGGGCGCGCACGTCAGCAAGTGCCCGAATGAACAGGTGGGGCGCAATACGCCGTTTGAGACGAGAGCCAATGTGGCGCTGGCAGGAACCTTTGGCTATGAGCTGAATATTGCAGAGCTCCCGGAAGAGGACCGAAAGAAGATTCCAGGGCAGGTGGCAAGATATCACAGGTTCCATTCGCTGATCGCAAACGGCAATTATTACCGGATTCACTCCTGGTGTGAGGAAGAGCCCTGGGACTGCTGGGAGAATGCGGAGAAGGACGGCTCCCGCGCACTTCTTACCTATGTACAGGTACTGGGAAGACCGTACACGTTGAGCAGGAATGTGAAGCTGGAAGGGCTGGACGCAGAGGCGGAGTACACGGTCTCGAAGATTCAGGACGGGGAAGAGACACCGGTGGAGGGCACCTTCTATGGAGATGTCCTGATGAAATCCGGTCTCTGGATGCCGGCACTCGGCGATTACCAGAGCTGCCTGTTTGTGATTGAGAGAAAATAAAGGAGCGAACAAATGTACTTCCCACCAGTGGCGTGGATAGGCAGCATGGGCGTTTGATGTTGGGAATATGTGGGCATCGGGAGACGTTTATCAGAGGGAAAGAAAGAGATAATGAGAACTGCTGTGGATTCAGTGAGGGAATCTGCAGCAGTTTTCTGCCTTATATAAGATAAGAAGCGGCGGAGAGACCAGAGCATTTGTTTCTTGCTATGGTTTGGGGAGAAATTGCATATGGCCAAAAATGTAGAACAGTATGATAAGTACGATTTGTTTCAAGATGATTTAACTTTTCCGGAGGAGTGGGGAATTGAGATTAAGAATATCGGCTATTCAAGAAATGAGGCAAATTTTAAATGGTATGACAGGAGAGAATACTTTGTTTTGCATTACATTGTTGCCGGGAAGGGAAGATACAAGATTGGAGGAAAGGAGTATCAGCTTTCGCAGGGAGATGGATTTGTGTATTTGCCGGATACACTGGTGTCGTATGTAACGGATGCGCAGGATCCTTGGACCTGCTACTGGATTGGAGCTTCTGGAAAAGTGGTAGAAAATGCGTTGAAGAGTGTGGGAATTGACGCACAGCATCCGACATTTCATTACAGGAAGGATAACAGTCTGGCTCAGGAAATGGATAGTTTGTTTGAACTTGCCAGAAATAAGACACCGTTCCCAGAGCTGATTGTCGGGGGATTTTACCGGATGGTGGGCATTCTTGCCGGAGAAATACGAAATGTAGTGACGCCAAGAAGAAAAACTCAGCCTATCTATGGGTTCATTCGATATATCGCAAATCATATGGCATATACCATTACTGTAAGCGAACTGGCAGATTATCAGGAAGTCAGCGTTTCCGAAGTCTATCGGATTTTTAAGAAGAATACTGGAATGAATCCACACCGTTATATTGAGACGGCTAAGATGGATAAAGCCTGCGAATATATTGAAAATGGTGATATGAATTTTACGGAGATTGCGCATAGCCTTGGCTATGAATATACATCGCATTTTTATAAGGTCTTTCAGCGAATCAAAGGGATGACACCTTCGCAGTATCAAAAACAGTCTCATTCCTGAGTGAGGGTTATGTAAAGAAGAAAGTTGAAACTATAGCAGACAATAAAAGGACCTATATGCACGAAATATATAATAATCTGACCGTTATATTGATTTATCTGTTATGCGTAATCAGATATCATAATGCACAGAAAGTAGACAAAACCAATTGGCCAATTGGACAAAATGCTAGTTGAATCGTTGCAAAATGAGAAGAGTAAATCAAAAAAGTAAGCAATCGAGCTCCAAACTTTTGACTAATCTGTAAAATAGCAACAAAATGGGAAAACTATAGCGAACGGAAAAATCGGGAGGGTTATTATGTATCGTCTTCATAAGAGAGAAATGTTTAAGAAACTGGTTGCAATGACAGCGGTCGGTTCATCTGTACTTCTAATGGCGTGTGGAAACGGTGGCACAGCTGATCAGACAAGCGCCACGACTTCAGCATCAGAGTCAGGAACTACAGCAGAAAATGCGACAGCTGTCGATGGAGATGTTAATCTCACCTTCATGATCTGGGATGGCATTCAGCAGGATGGAATGCAGCAGATGGTTGATAAGTTTGAGGAGGAAAATCCGAATATCCATGTGGAGATACAGCTGACTCCATGGGACCAGTACTGGACCAAGCTGGACGCAGCAGCCACCGGTGGAGATCTTCCAGACGTATTCTGGATGCATCCGGAACATGTATATACTTACGCGAGGGGCGGTATGCTGATGAATGTATCGGAGAAGCTGGGCAACAGTTCCCTCAATATGGAAAATTATCCGGCAAACGTGGTAGAAGGCTTTACGGTAGATGGCAATGTTTATGCGGTTCCGAAGGATTACAGCACCTTTGCGCTTGCTTATAACAAAGATATTTTTGATGCGGCAGGTGTTGCATATCCGGATGATACTTGGGACTGGAATACATTGAAAGATGCGGCCGAAAAGCTGACAGACAAGAGCAAGAATATCTACGGACTGGCCGTACAGTACAATACAAATGATGCCGCATATCATTATATCTGGCAGAACGAAGGTGACATCATCAATGCAGATGGAACCAAGTCCATGTGGGATGATCCAAATACCATTGAGGCAGTTGATTATCTGGTAGATTTTATAGAAAAAGGATATTCTCCGACCATGGAGGACTTTGCCAATACCACATCCGATCAGTATTTTGAGTCCGGAAATGTGGCGATGAAGGTTGCGGGATCTTGGATGACCACCGAGTATGATGCAGTCGATGGACTGAATTATGATGTAGCACCTCTTGCAAAAGGAAAAGTTCGTGCGGATCTGTGCGGAGGAATGGGCTACAGTGCGGCAGCGAATTCTGCACACCCAGAGGAAGCATTCGAGCTTCTGGAGTTCCTCGGTGGAGAAGAGGCAAATATTATTCAGTGTGAGTCCGGAGCAGCTATTTCCGCATACACCGGAACGCAGCAGTCCTGGGTGGACAATCACTCCAATATCAATGCACAGGCATTTATTGATGCAGCGTCTTATGGAAAATCCAGCGAATACTGTGAAAGCCGCAGCAAGTGGGTGGATATTGAAAATGATTATATGACACAGGTATTCTCTCTTCAGCTTCCGGTAGAGGAAGGCTGCAAGCAGCTTGCAGAAGAGATGAATGCCGTACTGGCAGAATAAGGCAGCAGGTGACCTTTATGGAATTTACAAAGATGGAACATCTTCGTGAAGACCTGTGGGTTATCAATGAGCTGGACAAAACCTTTATGTACCTGATCAATGGAGCAGAGCGTGCTCTGCTCCTTGATACAGGGCTTGGTATCAGCAATCTTCCCGAAATTGTAGAATCCATCTGTGGGAAGAAGCCATACTTTGTGGTAAATACACATGCTCACGGAGATCACAATTCCGGAAATTTTCTTTTTGACAGCGTATATGTTGGCCGCTTCGATGAACCGTATTCTCATAACGTCATGTCTTTGGAAGAACGGGGAAAATCAAAAGAATCTTATTTTACAGAAGCTATAGAAAATGGTTTTGCTTTTGATACCTGGACACCGGGACCAGCAAAACAAATTCGGACAATAAAAAGCGGGGATGAATTTGATCTGGGCAATCATCACCTTGAAGTAATTGAGATTCCGGGACATACAGCTGGATCTATTGCACTGCTGGATCGAGAAAATGGCTGGATTTTTACGGGGGATATCGTTCTGACCTGGCAAACTTGGGGGCACCTGACAAGCGGAATACTCACTCCGTCAGTCTCTCTTAAGAATTACTGGGAAAGTGTTCGATTATTGGAACGGTATGAGACGAAGATTTCTGTTGTCTTCCCTTCTCATGGGAAGGCGGAAAATAATCCGGACGGATATACACAATACACACTGAAACCGGAAATTTTCCGGATCTATGATGAAGGAATTGCTACAATTCTGGATGGAAAAGCAGAATCGGAATTCTTTACGAGCTCATGGGAAAATGGAAGAGTAGCACTGTTTCCGATTGGGGGGATTGTATACAATCCAAACAGATTGTATTAAGAAAGATAATGGAGGAAGGAAGTTGTGAAAAAACAGAAGAGAAAAGAAATGCTGTGGGCGTATCTGTTTATATTTCCCAGTGTTTTCCTTATTTTGTGCCTGAATATATGGCCGGTCATTCAGACCATTATGTTCAGCTTTCAGAAAATTGAGGGCTTTCTTCCTGCACAGTGGAATGGGGGAAAAAATTACATTACGCTTTTCACGGGAAAGGATGAGTTTGCAAAAGCTCTTCTGAATACGGCAATTTATGCCGTGGTTACGGTTCCGATCGGAACGTTGCTTTCATTGATCACTGCGGTATTTTTGAACAGACAGATCCGGTTCAAGTCTTTTTTTAGGGTATGCTTTTTCATACCGGTTATTTCGGCTCCTGCGGCGGTAGCAATGGTATGGAGATGGCTATATAACTCAGACTTCGGAATTATCAATTATGCGCTTTCGCTGATTGGAATTGAAGGACCGAATTGGATTGGTAGCAGCAAGTATGTGCTCATTTCTATTATGATCGTTGGCATCTGGTCGATGGTTGGGTACAACATGGTGATTCTTCTTGCCGGACTACAGGATATTCCTAGTGTATATTATGAAGCCGCACGAATTGACGGAGCCAGTGAGAGAGACTGTTTCTGGAAGATTACGCTTCCACTGGTATCTCCGACAACATTCTTTGTGGTATTGACGACAACCATCAGCGCACTTCAGATTTTTGACAACATTTATATGATGGTGCCGTCAAGCAGCCCTTCTTTGAAATCAGCACAGTCGATCGTGTATTTGTACTATAAATATACATTTGCACAGCAGAATAAAGGATTGGGATCTGCTGTGGCGGTTGTTCTTCTTGTGATTGTGCTGATACTTACCGCGATTCAAATGAAAGCACAGAAAAAATGGGTTATTTATCAATAAGGAGGAAGAGAGAATGAAAACCGGGAAAAAGACAAAAAACGGGATCGTTTACCTGCTCCTTATCCTTGGAGCATTTGTAATGGTGTTTCCCTTTATATGGAGTTTCTTGACGTCCTTTAAAAATCTTGGTGAGACATTGAAGGTTCCGCCACAGATTCTTCCATCTTCGTGGGATCCAGTAAATTATATTACGGTATGGAATAAACTCCCTTTTGTGGACTTCATTTGGAACACACTGCTGATGATGTTAATTCGCATGGTGGTTGCAGTATTTATCAGTGCGCTGGCGGCGTATGCATTTGCCAGAATGCGTTTCACGTTAAAGAATTTCTGGTTTATGATCTGTCTGATTCCAATGATGGTTCCAAGCCAGATTTACATCTTGCCTCAGTATTTGACAGCAAGTGCGTTGCATCTGAACAATACGATTCTGGGGCTTGCAATGCCGGGACTTGCAAGTACTTTCGGGATTTTTCTTCTGCGGCAGTTCTTTATGACGATTCCGAATGATCTGGAGGAGGCGGCAGTTTTGGATGGGTGCAACCCGGGGCAGATTTTTTTCCGGATTATGCTGCCTCTCGTGAAACCGGGCCTAGTGTCATTGGCGATCTTTACAGCACTGTTTGCATATAAAGATCTGCTGTGGCCGCTCATTGTCAATACCTCAACGAATAAAATGCCGCTTTCCTCCGGATTGGCGCTGATGCAGGGACAGTATACAACCAACTATCCGGAATTGATGGCAGGAGCGATGATAGCAATTCTTCCTATACTGATCATTTTTCTGTTTTTTCAGAAGCAGTTTGTGGAAGGAATTGCTACGACAGGAATTAAAGGATGAATATTTGTCAGGAGAAACAAGGCTCGTAAACGATCAGTTTCTCCTGATTTTTTGTGCCATGGAGAGTTCACTTCACAAAAGAGACACAATTTTTCTCTTGCATATATGTTCTATTTGTTATATAACAATAATCGAAAAGAGGGAGGGAAATAAGAGATGATTCGAAGGGATGAAGGAACCGAGGTTCTGAGAAGTCCTGAGGGATCGGAGCGAATGGACTTTCCGCTTGAACACAACATTTGATAAGAGCCGACCGCAAGAGCAACGGTTATGACCCTCATTCACAGAAGGAGGAATGACTTATGTTAATGCCTATGGTTTGGACGAATGATTATGATGAGATGATGGATCCTTTTGATGACTGGTTTGATCCTTTTGATGAGATGGTATCGCTGGTAGCAGAGCCCACGAAGGATGAAGTGGAGAGCGAGAAGAGCATCGAGCGTCATGACAGGAAGCTTGCAAAGAGATATAACAGAGCACTTCGCCATGAATGGAGCCAGATGAATGATCTGATGAACAGGAATGCTATGAAGACGGATGTCGTGGATAACGGCGATCATTTCACGGTAAAGGCAGACCTTCCGGGATTCGATAAGAAGGACATTAAGCTCGGGCTGAATGATGGAATTCTTACCGTAAGTGCTTCTCACGAGGAGAGCAAGGATGAGAAGGACGAGAAGAGCGGCAAGTATCTGCGCCGTGAGCGCAGAAGCGCTTCCTATCAGAGGGCATTCAATGTCGGCCGGGATGTAAAACCGGAGGAGATTGATGCGAGGTATGAGAACGGAGTTCTCACGCTGAACGTACCGAATAAAAACGCTGCTCTCGAGAAGAGAGAAGACGTCAAACAGATCGAAGTTCATTGAGGAATCTGATAAGAAAGAGATGTGAATGCCGCAGCCCCGAAAGGGGCTGACAGGGCATAACATAGGGAAATCCCCGGTGGATGTCACGGAGTGACATTTGCCGGGGATTTTTGCTGACCATGTTCAGAAAGAGCTCAGAAAGGGAGTGGACCTCCTATCCGGGCTCTTTTGTTGTTTCGGCAACAGATAGCGAAGGCCTCCGGCATATAGGATATGGGCAGAAGCAGAGGAAAATCTGCGGAGAATATTTTAATGGAGAACGGATTCTGCCAAAGAGGAGGTATCGATTATGACATGCATGGAAAAAGAACAGAACAGGAGAATGCCGGAGAACAGAACCGGGACTGTGAGAAATGGCTGCCCCATCAACCACCGCAAGGTGGCTGTGATCGGCTGCGGCTTCGTGGGTTCCTCGTCTGCATTTGCACTGATGCAGAGCGGTTTGTTTTCGGAGATCGCCCTGCTGGATGTGGACCGGGAGCGTGCGGAAGGTGAGGCATTGGACATTTCACATGGAGTTCCGTTTGTCGGCAATGTCCGGGTCTATGCGGCGGATTATGACGACATCATGGATTCCGCGATTCTTGTGATCACGGCAGGAGCGGCTCAGAAGCCGGGAGAAACCAGACTGGACCTGGTTCATAAGAATGTTGCGATTTTCGGATCGATTCTTCCGGAAATCGCAAAGAGGGATTATCAGGGAATCCTTCTGATCGTGTCAAATCCTGTGGATATTCTGACGCTTGCCGCGTGGAAGATGTCCGGCCTTCCGGAAAACCGTGTCATCGGATCCGGAACCGTGCTGGATACGGCAAGATTGAAAATGGAACTGGGACAGCACCTGTCTGTAGACAGCAGAAGTGTGCATACCTTCATCATTGGGGAGCATGGAGACAGCGAAATTGTGGCCTGGAGCGCGGCCAATGTTTCCGGCGTTCCGCTGAACCGCTTCTGTGAGATGCGGGGGTATTACCATCACGAGGAGGCAATGCGGGAAATTGCGGAGCGCGTGAAGAACAGTGCGTATGAAATCATCCGAAAAAAACATGCGACCTACTATGGAATTGCCATGTCTGTGGTGCGGATCTGTCGCGCGATCGTGATGAATGAGCGATCGATTCTTCCGGTATCATCGATGATGCATGGAGAGTATGGGGTGGAAAATCTTGCGCTCAGCATGCCTGCCATTGTGGGGGCAAACGGAGTGGAGTCAAAGGTCCCGATTGTTCTGAGCCATGCGGAAGAAGAAAAGCTGAAGCTTTCCGCAGACACGCTGAAGAAAATGGCAAAAAGTGCACTGCCGGAGTAGTTGTTCAGGAAAAGTACTTCGCGTTTGTATTGGCTGGAGAAACGGACCGGAGGCAACCGGGAGATTGACGTCAATAGGAGAAGTTCACAAAGTGAGAATGGAAACTCTGTGACTTTTTCGGTCACAGAAATCTGCTATCCTGTTGTATAATCTCCCCTCGGAGGTGCGAAGATCTGGTACCTTTTCACAAAGAAAACGATTTCGCAGGCAGGGTTTCCGACGGCCGCGGAGCTTCCCTGGAAGTTCGCACGGCGCGGAATGGCCGCATTTTTCGGGACAGAAGGAGGAGAATGTCATGGAGTCCATTGCGCAGCTGCACAGGAATGAGTATTGTTTAGATGAGAAGTACTATTTCGATGTGGTGCATGATTTTTCCTCCCACTGCTTCGACTGCTGGCTGCACTGCAGGGCAGACAACCGCTGTGTCTACCTGACAACGGTTCGTGACTCTATGAGCTCGGGGAAGATTCTGGACCTCCTTCGGAGGAAGGCCCCGGAAACCGTGGAAATGCTGGAAGAAAAGGTCACTGCGTGATGTGAGAAAATTACGGATTACGACAATCAGGAATATCGCGATTACCGCCGCAAGTGTATGGGCTCTGCAGATTCTGGCAGGGCCTTTTTCTGTTGCAGCGGGTGCGGCAGAGGCTTCGGAGAATGCAGGACTCTGGCTTGATCTGAACGGAGATGGAACAACGAACCGGCAGGACTATACACTGATGCGCAGCTGGCTCCAGAACTATACAACTTCTCTTACAGGAAGAGAAAGGGTGACGCTGAACGGCAACAATGAGGCACCGGACAGCATTACGCAGCTGATCCGGCAGCAGGTCGGTGTGAAGCAGGAGCTTTCCTACGGCGTGGATGTGGATGGAACGGCCCGTTACTGCATCAATAACATCGGACTCGGAACGCCGGCGCAGAATCAGAGCTCATATGGAACCTGCTGGGCTTTTGCAGAGAATGCAGCGGTGGAGAGTGCGGTTCTTCGTGCGAAAACAGGATATTCCGGCACGGAAATTCTGCCGCAGGCGAAGGAAACACCGCAGCTGACCGAAAATCGTTCGGAAAACCTTCTTTCTTCCTTATATTTATCAACAAAAGCATATGAAGCGCAGAGCAGCGGATCCCAGAAGGGAGAGGGACTCTTTATTGAAGGAAACGATGCGCAGAAAAAATACAATGCGGGCGGCTTTCTTTCTTTTGCAGAGACCGTCTATGGCAACTGGGATGGTCCGATCTCCGAGGAAGATGAACCCTATGAACAGCTGACGGGAGCCAGTGCCTCCGGGAACGCACAGCAGGAAGGCGGAGTTCTGCAAAAGGGAGGGAAGGAAGAACTGCAGGGACACCTGCAGGACTATTACTATTACGCTTCACCTGCAGTGACAGAGGAAAATCCGAAGACACAGCTTCGTGAGTGGAAAAGCTATGATCCTGTGGCAACAAAGGCTATGAAGCAGGCAATGGTCCGTTATGGGGCGCTGGCTGTAATGATTTCATCAGATCCAGAGACACCAGATGCCTCTGGGGAAACAAAGCAGTTTAACTACAATACCTGGATGCAGTACCGTGCAGAGAACAATGTGGTGCATGATCATGCTGTCACACTGGTCGGCTGGGATGATACGATTCCGGCGTCCATGTTTTCGGATGATCCGGACCGGCAGCCTTCCGGAGATGGCGCCTGGCTGGTGAAGAACAGCTGGGGAAGCTATGCGGAATCGGCGGAGCAGTATGGAGAAGCCTGGCTTCAGGAGACGCTCGGGCGCGCTGTGCCGGGAACGAAGGGATATTATCTCAATCAGATTGCGTTCAACTACGGAATCCCGGATGAGGAGGGCCGCGGAAGCGGATATTTCTGGCTCTCGTATTACGACAAATCCCTCGCGGGAGCGGCGGCTGCCGCCGATGTGGATATCCCGGATGACGGATATGAATACGACCATAATTATACATATCAGTACGTGGTTTCTCTGACGAATGGGACGATGGTGCTTCCTACGGAAAATGATAAGACACAGGTTGCCAATCTCTTTACAGCGGACGGTCCGCAGACGCTGGAAGCAGTTTCAGTGGAGGCACCGGTTCCAGGGGTGACGGCAGACATTGAGGTTTATCTTCTGGACAATAACCAGGGAATGCCGCAGAACGATGCCCTTCCCCGGAAGGACAATGCAGAACAGAAGGAAGCCGCAGGCGGAGCAGCCTTTGTCGAAGAGCTGCAGGGAGCCGTATCTGTCCTGACACAGCAGGTTTCCCTTGCGGAGATGGGACTGCATACTGTGAAGCTGGAGGCACCCGTTTCATTGAAAAAAGGACAGCGGTTTGCTGTGGTGGAGAGGATCACTTCGTTTTCTGAAACACTGGGAAAAACGATTTCCTGGCTGAATCTGGAAACCGCGCTTCGCGAAGACCTTCAGACAGATGCAAATTACGGCAGTGCCCGCACTGCGGTAAAGGCGAATGAGGGAGAAACCTATGCATATGTTCTGCAAGGGGACGGGGATTATGCCTGGAAATCCCCAGCACAGCTGAATGAAACGGAAAGCGGAGATGTTTTCCGGTACGGAAATGCGCTGATCCACGCCTACACCGTCGATTCGTAGATTCTGCTCTTGCCAAACAGGACGCTGAGTGGTAAAAACAGAGACGGTGATTGTATACAATAATTCAAAACATGGCTGTATTTCTGTGTTCGCTGCTGCCGTTTGAAAGGGACATAATGACGTCATTTTTAAATGTTTGGACCTGGACGAGGGAATCCGGTAAACAGCGGATCGCGAAAGTACAGCGTGGAAAGGCTGGGAATCGATGAAAACATACGCGGAGATGTCGAAGGAAGAGCTCCTGAAGGAGAAGGAGTCTCTGGAACAGCAGTTCAAAGAAGTGGAGGCAAAGGGCCTGAATCTGAACATGGCGAGAGGAAAGCCGTCGGAGGCCCAGCTCAACCTGTCCAACGGACTGATGGATGTTCTGAATTCGGACAGCTATTTCAACGATGAAACCGGAACCGATTGCAGAAATTACGGAATCGGAGAAGGAATTCCGGAGGCAAAGCGCCTGATGGGAGAGATGTCCGAGGTGGATCCGGATGACATGATTATTTTCGGCAATTCCTCGCTGAACATTATGTTTGATACGGTGTCCCGCTCCTATTCACACGGCGTGTGCGGCAACACTCCGTGGTGTAAGCTGGACAACTGGAAGTTCCTCTGCCCGGTTCCCGGATATGACCGTCATTTCAAGATTACCGAATTCTTCGGCGCTGAGATGATCAACATTCCGATGACACCGGAGGGACCGGATATGGATCTTGTGGAGCAGTATGTCAACAACGATCCTTCCGTCAAGGGTATCTGGTGTGTTCCGAAGTATTCCAACCCGCAGGGCTACAGCTATTCGGATGAAACCGTGCGCCGCTTTGCTGCCCTGACTCCTGCTGCACCGGACTTCCGGATTTACTGGGACAATGCGTATTCCATTCATCATCTGTATGATGATCCGGCACATCAGGACGTGATTCTGGAGATCCTGGATGAGTGCCGTGCGGCAGGACATCCGGACATTGTGTATAAGTTTATTTCGACCTCGAAGGTAACCTTCCCCGGCTCCGGCCTTGCGGCACTGGCGTCCTCGAAAAAGAATCTGGATGATATCCGCAAATTTATGTCGGTTCAGACCATCGGCCACGATAAACTGAATCAGCTGAGGCATGTCCGCTTCTTCGGCAATATGGCGAATATGCATGCCCATATGTCGAAGCATGCTGCGATTCTCCGTCCGAAGTTTGAGGCCGTCGAGGAGATTTTTGAAAAAGAGCTGGGCGGTCTTGAGATTGGAACCTGGACAAAGCCGAACGGAGGATATTTTATTTCCTTTGATGCGCTGGACGGATGCGCGAAGGCGATCGTCGCCAAGTGCGCGGATGTCGGCGTGAAGCTGACTCCCGCAGGTGCAACCTTCCCCTATGGAAAGGATCCGCACGACAGCAATATCCGCATTGCTCCGTCCTTCCCGCCGCTGGATGAGCTGAAGGTTGCGGCCAATGTCTTCACTCTGGCAGTGAAGCTGGTCAGCATCGACAAGCTTCTGGAGACGAAGTAAGCATTCGGAAAAGAATGGCGGAACCGGTGGGTTCCCATGTATAAAATGAGCAGCACAGGCTTTCGATTCTGAGAATAAGAGCCTGTGCTGCTTTTTTATAACTCGCGGTTTATCCAAGCCTCGTCGCCGTCCTGTAAAGGAGGCAGTGCTGCGCAGCTGTTCTCGTCGCAGGGATTTTCTATGCGCTTCG
>CALEFO010000180.1 GCA_937877165.1 uncultured Lachnospiraceae bacterium
AGCGCTCCTTCAAAGGCTCCAAAACCTGCCGAATGTCTCCGATGGAAAGGAAGCTTTTCAGATAGTAAATCATCAGAAGAAGAATCATGTGATCCATGCCGTACTTTTTTCGCACCGGCGAAATCAGGACGCCATTCTTCACATAATTGTTGATCATGGTCTTCGTCAGGATCTTGTCATGTTCCGGGTCGCGCGAGCTCTTTCCAAGGTGCTCCTCCATGAAGGTGAGAACCTGGTCCATGTACAGGTCGATCCGCGGAATCTCATCCGCGGGAACGAACGAAAGCTCCTGCACCATCTGGTGAAACTGATTCTGAAGCTCCTCCAGATTCTCTTCTCCCCGGTACAAACCCCGGCAGAGAATTTCCGGCTTTTCTCTGCCCTTTTCTTCATGCCGTCCGCGGCTTTTACCTTCTCTTTCCTGCTTCACGGGCCATCTCCTTCATCTCACGGGCACTCTGCATTGTCGTCTCCGTAATGCGCTCACCGCCCATCATCCTTGCAAGCTCGCGACAGCTTTCTTCCTCATCCAGCTCGCGGATGTGCGTTGCGGTTCTGCCGCCTTCTGCCTCTTTCTCAATCAGAAAATGCTTCTCCTCCATCGCCGCAATCTGGGGCAGATGCGTGATGCAGAGGATCTGGTGATTCTCCGAGAGACGCCCCAGCTTCTGTGCCACCTTCCATGCCGTCTTACCGCTGATGCCGCTGTCGATCTCATCGAAAATCAGCGTGTGGATATCATCCTTTCCGGCAAAAACCGTCTTGAGTGCGAGCATGATTCGTGACAGCTCACCACCCGACGCGATCGTATCCAGCGGCCGGACCGGTTCTCCCGGGTTCATGGAAATATAAAAAACGACGCTGTCGCAGCCAAGCGGAGAAAGCTGCTCCTCCCGGCTTGTCACCTCCGTGCGGAAATCCACCTGGTTGAAATTAAGGCCAAGAAGCTCACGCTCCATTTTCTCCTGAAAGTCCTTTGCGGCCTCCCTCCGTACTCCGGTCAGCTTCCTGCAGGAGGCAAGGAGGGCTTCTCTTGCCTTGTGTGCCGCTTCCTTTTGGCGAAGGCGGAGAGCCTCATAATCGGAAAGCTCGTCCAGCCGTTTCTTTTTCTTCTCAAGTGCTTCCTCGATGCCTGAGAGGGAGCCGCCGTACTTGTCCTTCAGATGATTGAGAAGATCCAGCCGCTCTTCCAGCGAAGCGAACTCCTGTGGATCAAACGAAAGCCCCGCATGGTAATCCGAAAGCGCTCTTGCCGCATCCGACAAAAGAGAGTCCACCTCCGCGGTCTGCGCGATCACGCCATCCAGCTCCGTGTCAATTCCCTGAACCCTTGTCAGGGAGCGGACGGCGCGCCCTACCTGCTCCGCAGCGCAGTCCTCGCCCCCCTGAAGAAGACTCTCCGCCGACTGGAGCGCTTCATCGATTCTCCGAAATGAGGACAGCGTCCGGTATCTTTTCTCCAGCGCCTCGTCCTCGCCCTTCTGAATCTGCGCGCTCTCAATTTCATTCACTTCATAGGTCAGAAGGTCCGTCTCCCGCACCCTTGCCGCCGGGTCCAGATCTTCCTTCGAAGCGATTTTGTCCTTCTCTATATAATCGTGGTACAGACGTCCCACCTCATCAAGGAGCCTTGCTCCCTCTTTTCCCGCGTACTCGTCAAGGACCTCTCGCTGCGCCTCTCTTCGAAGGAGCCTCTGATTCTCTCTCTGACCATAGACATCCATGAGAAGCTCCGAAAGCTCGCGGAGCTGATGGGTCGTCACGGTCTCTCCGCAGACGCTGCACTGGCTTCGCCCCGGATAGATCTTGCGCTTGACAAGGACCGTGCCGTCTTCCTCCGGCCGGATGTCCATCTCCTGCAGTTTTTCCTGCTGCCTCTTGTCATCCAAACGGAAAAAAAGCTCCACCAGCGCATAGTCCGCTCCGGTCCGGATCAGGCTTTTATCCGCCTTGGCACCCATGGCAAGATTCACGGATCCAAGAAGAATGGACTTTCCTGCACCGGTCTCGCCGGTCAGAATGTTCAGTCCGTCCGCAAAAGAAATCTCTTCCTCTTCAATGAGGGCCAGATTTTTGACGTGAAGTCCAAGCAGCATGCAGAAATCTCCTTTTCCCTTCCTGCCGCACACGTTCCGCGGCACCGTTCTGTTTCCGTTCGTTTCGGGAAACGTAAAAATCAGTGAATCATGCGGCGGATTTTCTCCATAAGAAGCGCCGTGTCGCTCACGGTCCGGACCGCCACCATGATCGTGTCATCACCCGCGATGCACCCAACAATTTCCGGGAACTGCAGGTGGTCGAGCGCTGCCGCCACGGCCATGGCCATGCCGGACACCGTCTTGATCACCAGAATGTTCTGGGCCTGATCCATGGAGACCAGCCCATCCTTCATCACACGGCTGTATTTGCCGACAAGAAGTGCCGCGTCATCCTTCGGCGCAACGTATTTCTGCCCGCCGTCCGCGGTTCTGCTCTTCTGAAGGCGAAGCTGGCGAATGTCACGGGACACCGTCGCCTGTGTGACATCAAAGCCCTCGCTCCGGAGAGCCTTTGCGAGGTCCTCCTGCGTGCCGATCTCCTGTTCACCAATGATTTCCAGAATCCTGCTCAGCCTTGTTTTTCTTCCTGTCATGATGATCTCCAAGTATAGTAGGTAGGAGAAAGTGTCCTCAGACACTTTCGAGTACGCGCATCTTCCTATGCAGTGTCTCCAGAAAGCTTCTCCGCTCCAGCTTGATCAGGCGCGTTGTCTTCTCCGATTTCTCGATCACGAAGCGGTCGCCTGTGTGAAGCTCCACTCTCTCATTTCCATCGAAATCCGCCTCCGCCAGAAGATCGCTCTCCCTGCTCGTTGCACCGATGACGATTTCAATCCGGTCCTTTGCAGACAAAACAATCGAGCGGATGTTGATCTGGTGCGGGCAGATCGGCGTCAGAACCATCATCTCCGCTCCCGGCTCCACGATCGGACCTCCCGCCGAAAGGTTGTAGGCCGTCGAGCCCGTCGGTGTACAGACGATCATTCCGTCGGCGTGGTAGGTGTTCAGAAATTTCCCGTTGACATAGACGTCATAGCTCATGATGCGGAGTGCGCCGGTCCGCGCGATAACGATGTCATTCAGTGCATCGCACCGCCTCTGCGTTCCCTGCAGCTGCCCCGCGATCATCATGCGGTTCTCCACCGCGTAGCATCCGTCCATGAGCTGCAGAAGATCTTCCTTCCAGTTCTCCTTCTCCGTCTCTGCAAGATAGCCGAGCGTTCCGAGATTGATGCCAAGGATTGGAAGCTTCCTGCCCCAGGTTCCCGACGCGGCGCGAAGCACTGTGCCATCCCCGCCGAGGACCAGCATACAATCCGGTTCGAACCCTTCCGTTCTCCTTGTAACCCACTCGCCGCCGTTTTCCGAAAGAAACCGGCAGACCTCCTTCTCAAAGGACCGCTCCGGATCCTTGGTTGTATTGGTGATAATCTCAAACTTCCGCATCCTGCTCCCCGCTCTTGGCAAAGGCGGCATGGGACCGCTCCACCAGAGCCGCAATCGTTGTTTTCAGCTTCCCGTCTTCTCTGCCTGTTTCTTCCCTAGAAGCGTCGGACTCATCCTTCACCGCTGCCGGCTCCTCAGAAGCATCCGCGGCCTTTTTCTCCAGATACATCAGATACTCGATATTGCCCTCGGGTCCCCGGATCGGGGAAAAGTCCAGCCCGAGAAGTCGGAATCCGTTCTTCTTCGCATACCCCACAGCAGTCTCAATGACCTCGCGGTGTACCGAAGGATCCCGGACGACACCCTTTTTGCCGACCTTCTCACGCCCTGCCTCGAACTGCGGCTTGATCAGGCACACCATCTGTGCACCCTGCGGCAGAATGGCCGAAGCTGCCGGCAAAA
>CALEFO010000181.1 GCA_937877165.1 uncultured Lachnospiraceae bacterium
ATACCCGGTACGCTTCCCGTTCCTTCTCACGATTCTCCTTCATTCTGTTATCATCCGATGGCGTTGCCACACGGATGATCTTCTTCAGCGGAGCCTTGAACTGCTTCTGATGAATTTTCATCGAGTCACAGACGCTGGTTCCGTATTCCAGGCCGCGGGCCGTCTCCACAATCACGTGGGTTCCGCGTTTCACCGGAAGATTCCCAATTGCAAAGTAATACGCCTTACCCGCCGTCCGGAACCGCACGCCGACAACCTCCGCCAGATCCCTGTCATCAGTGTCCGCAGCCGCCACGCCGGGAAGAACCGTGTTCTCTTCTTCCTCTTCCAGCGCTTCGTCCGAACGGTCCTCCTCTTCCAGGGCCTCCGCCTCTGTCTCCAGTTCCTCCATCTCCTCCGGATCCGTGGGCAGCTCCGCCCCTTCCTGCATTCCTGAAGGATCTTCCGTTTCTTCTGTTACAGCCTCTGTGATCTCTTCTTCCAGAGCTTCTGCTCCCTTATATTCTTCCATTGAAACCGCTTTCTCTTTATCTATGCCGCCTCCCGCAGAATTCTCCGTATCTTCAGAAGGAGAAGCTCTGCGATCTGCGTATCGCTTTCCTTGCTGCTCCGGCGGCGTCCCGCATCGTCGAATGCCTCCTGAATTCTCTCCAGTCCCTGAAAAGAAAGTCCCGCAGCAGCGCTTATAATATACTTTATCTTATCTTGGAAAATCAAGCTGTCTGGGCTCTGCGTACTCTTCTGCACCAGAATGTCCCGGTACCAGCTCCGCCCAAGATCCAGAAAATCCTCCATATGGGAAGGATTCTCTCCCTTTCCGCCTGCAATCTTCTCCGCAAACTGCAGGATCCCGTAGCTGTCCGTCTCCCTCAGCTTCTCCAGAAAGCCGGAAAGCTCCAGCCGGAACGCAGTAAGCTCCTCTCCGGAAAGCTCCAGGCATCGTCCGGGATTTCCGTGTGAGAGCCTGGCCGCTGTCACTGCGGCCGTTTCGGAAACTCCTGCTGCCTTCAGTGCTTTCACCAGTTCCTTCTCCGGTGCCGGATGAAGCCTGAGAGATACACACCTGGAAAGCACCGTCGGCAGAAACACCGATGTATTCCGTGCAAGGAGCAGGAAAACCGCATAGGCCGGCGGATCCTCCAATGTCTTTAGCAGTGCATTCTGGGCCTGTTGGTTCAGATTCTCCGCATTCGGAATGATATAAATCTTGTAAGGCCCGGAATAAGGCTTTACCTGTGCATCTGACTGCACGAATCTCGCCAGCTGTACGCCGAGCACCCCGGTTTTACTGGAAATTCCTGCCCGCTCATTTGTTACGGTCACGACATCCGGATGATTCCCCGACTGAATCTGAATGCAGGAATGACACTTGCCGCAGGGTTCCGCGTTCCCATCCCGCTCTTCCTTCTGTCCGCACAAAAGAGCAGCCGCAAAGGCCAGCGCCAGCTTCATTTTTCCTGCACCCTTTTCCCCGCTGATCAGATAAGCCTGCGATATTCTCCCCGTCCGGAGAGCATTCTGCAGATGTGAAACTGCAAGCTTCTGTCCGATTACCTGTTCAAACCCAATTCCCGGCATATGCTCTTCCATATTTCTTCCGTGCAGGCTTCCATATTCTCGGTCACATAGCGTTTCCGAATGCCCGCCTCCCGCAATTGATCCTCCGAAAAATCCTGCGTGTCCGCAAGGAACCGCCGGCACAGCTCTGCATATTTCGGTTTTTCCTGCTGCCGCTCCCGGTTCAGTGCCCGCTGCAGCCGCTCTCCATCCTCCAGCTCAAGATAAAGGGGAACAACACATTCCTGACCAAAATACCGCACGAAGGACCGATACGACTCCAGCGTTCCGATCAGAAGATAGCTTCTTTCCTTCAGGTCGATCTGTCCGTCATCCTTCGTATAATAGTGCCAGATTCCATACACCGTGTCATAATCCCGGGACTCGATGATCTTTCCTTCTGCCTTCGCTTTCTCAAATTCCGGATCCGTCTCAAAAAAATACGTGCTTCCGTTCTTCTCCCCCGTCCGGATGGGCCGTGTGGTATAAGGAACCACTTCTCCGAGAAGAGCGGTTTTCCCACTCTCTGCGGCCTTTTCCCGGATTCTCCGGTAGATGGTGTCCTTTCCCGCTGCGCTTTTCCCCATCAGGCAGAAGATTCTGTGCTCCGATTCCATTTACCACACCTCAATGAAGCGGATCATGTTCGTCTTGCCGGAGACGCCAAGAGGAATTCCTGCCGTCAGAACGACCTTGTCCCCCGTCTTCACATATCCCGCCAGCTTCGCAGTATTGATCGCCGCTTCAAACAGAAGATCTGCTGTGGGCTCCTGCGGAATGATCACCGGCTGAACGCCGAACAGAAGATTCATCTGGCAGGCGGTTTCCTTGTTGGTCGTGCAGGCAATGATCGGGCAGACCGGCTTATGGGCCGCCAGGCGTCTTGCCGTAAAGCCGGAAAGCGTGACTGTAATGATCGCATCCGCCTTGACATCCTCCGCAATCGTACAGGATGCATGGGAAATCGCCGTTGTCACATCACTTCTGTCCGTGACGCCGCGGGATTCCATTCGGGACGCA
Source organism: uncultured Lachnospiraceae bacterium (assembly GCA_937877165.1). Lineage (GTDB taxonomy): Bacteria > Bacillota > Clostridia > Lachnospirales > Lachnospiraceae > CAG-791. The sequence goes on from CALEFO010000181.1 coordinate 2,578, forward strand.
TAGTCCACATCCTCTTCCGTACGTTCCGCGATCGAAGCCATGGTCCGAACCGCTTCCTCCGGATAAGCGCCGTTTGCGCTCTCGCCGGAGAGCATAATCGCCGTTGTTCCGTCGTAAATTGCATTGGCAACGTCGGTCGTCTCCGCTCTGGTCGGACGGGGATTGTGCATCATGGAATCCAGCATCTGGGTGGCAGTCACGCAGATTTTTCCCTTCTGCTCCGCCATGCGGATCATCTTCTTCTGAAGAACCGGGACCTCCTCCAGCGGAACCTCTACACCCAGATCTCCTCTTGCCACCATGATGCCGTCCGCTTCATCCAGAATGCTCTCCAGATTCCGCACCCCCTGCACGCTCTCGATCTTGGCAATGATCTTGATGTTGCTCTTATACTGCGCAAGAATCTGTCGAATCTCGCGGATATCCTCCGCCGTTCTTGTAAAGGAAGCCGCAATATAATCAAATCCGAGGACACATCCGAATTCAATGTCACTCCGGTCCTGCTCACTGATAAACGGCATGGACAGGTCCGTGCCGGGCACATTGACACCCTTGTGGTTGGAAACCGGTCCGCCATTGACGACAGTGCACTCAATCTCTGTCCCGTGAATCCTGTTGACCTTCAGCTCGATCAGACCGTCGTCGATCAGAATGCTGCTGCCTTCCTTTACATCCTTCGGAAGATTCTGGTAGGTCACAGAAGCGCGCTCCCTGTCGCCGTCGATCTCCTTTGTTGTCAGCGTGAACTTCTGACCGCTTTCCAGAAGGACCTTCCCTTCCTTAAAGTCGCGGAGCCGGATTTCCGGTCCTCTGGTGTCCAGAAGCGCTGCCACCGGAAGGTTCTTCTCGATCCTTACCTTCTTCAGCTTCTCAAATTTGCGCGCCTGTTCCTCATGCGTTCCATGAGAAAAATTGAAACGTGCTACATTCATGCCGGCGTCAATCAGACGTCCGATCATTTCCTCGCTCTCACTCGCAGGACCAAGGGTACAGATAATTTTTGTTTTTCTCATCGTCGGATGCTCCTTGTATTCATGATTCTGCTCTGCAGAATCCGTGGTTTTCGGTTCTTCCGGTTTTCCCGTAAAATCCGGTAAAAGCCGACACAAAGACGGCAGATATATCCCCAATTGGTACCAGTATAGCAAACCGCCGGCTCCTTCGTGCATGAGAATTTGCCGGTGAAAGAAGCTGTGCGGCTTTTTGGCAGCTTTTTCTTTCGGAATTTCTTTTATAATTCACCGGTCCTGAGCTACAATAAAACCGATTCCCGGGCAGCCGGAAATCCGGTTCCGGAACCCGGACTGCTGCAGAATCCACCTGTCACATCCAATTCACAGAAAGAGCAATGAAAGGAGCTTTCACCATGAAAAATACAAAGTTTGTTGCCAAAGACACCGTCTGGATCGGCGGAAGCGACCGCCGCCTTGCGCTGTTCGAGAACCTGTTCCCGCTTCCCAATGGAGTTTCCTATAACAGCTACGCGGTACTCGATGAGAAGATTACGCTGTTCGACACCGCAGATGTCAGTGTTGCCGATCAGTATCTGGAAAATCTCCGGTCCGTTCTTGGAGAAAAGAAGCCGGATTATCTGGTCGTTCTGCACATGGAGCCCGACCACTGCGCACTTCTTCAGACGGTCCTGAATCTTTACCCGGAGACTACCGTTGTCTCCAGCATGCAGACCTTCAAATTCATCTCCCAGTTCTTCCCGGATCTTGTCATTGTCAATCAGAAGACCGTCAAGGAGGGAGACACTCTCTGCACCGGAGCGCACACCTTCCACTTTGTTGCGGCTCCCATGGTGCACTGGCCCGAAGTTCTTCTTGCCTATGACGATGCCGACAAGGCCCTGTTCTCTGCAGATGCGTTCGGAACCTTCGGCGCACTGGAGGGCGGAATCTTTGCGGATCAGTATGACTTTGAGGCACATTATCTGGATGAGGCACGCCGTTACTACGCGAACATCGTCGGCAAATATGGCATGCAGGTGCAGGCCGTTTTAAAGAAGGCTGCCGGACTTGACATTGCGGAAATTCTTCCGCTGCACGGACCGATCTGGAGGGAGAATCTCGGGTGGTTCCTCGACAAATATCAGAAATGGAGCAGCTACATGCCGGAATCCGACGACATTCTCGTCGTTTACGGATCCCTCTACGGACACACAGCAAGCGCTGCCGAAAGCTTCGCAGCTTCTCTGGAGGAGAAATCCGGCAAGCATGTTGTCGTCTATGACGCGTCCAAGACAGATGTCTCCTACCTGATCTCCGAGGTCTGGCGCTGCGCCAAGATTGTTCTTTTCTGCCCCACCTACAACGGCGGCATGTACCCTTCCATCTCCAACTTCATTGAGGACATGAAGGCGCTTTCCGTCCAGAACCGCACTTTCGCACTGGCAGAGAACGGAACCTGGGCTCCTGTTACCGCCAGGCAGATGCGTGCCGAACTGGAAACCCTTAAGAACTGCCGGATTGCCGACACAGTACTGACCATCCGCAGCGCCCTGTCTTCCGCCGATGAGGCGGCTTTCGATGCCTTTGTGGACGCGGTGGCAAACGCATAAGCTGCAGACAGCATGCCGCCCTCTCTGAACAAGGAGAAGCTTCTGCTCTGATGAAAGCTCCCGCCATCCCCAACACATAGGGATGGCGGGAGCTTTTTCTTTTATCTCAGCATGACAAACGCACCGATGTTGCCTCTCTTCCCATGGCTTGCGCGGTGGCTGAACAGAACCTCCGGATTGCAGGCCGTACAGATATCGGTCACAGAAATATTCTCCTCCGGCACGCCTGCCTCCCGGAGCGTAATCCGGCAGGCCTCCCACAGATTCAGCTGAACATGTCCCGGATTTCCGCGGTATTCCAGGAGTCGGTTCTCCTGGTCAGGAAATGCCTTCCGGAATTCCTCTGCCACATCCCCGCTGACCTCATAGTGATCCGCACAGATAGAGGGGCCGATACCAACCAGAAGATCGGCAGGATCCGTGCCGAATTCCCATTCCATCGTCTGAACGGTCTTTGCGCCGATTTTCCCGACCGTTCCGCGCCAGCCGGAGTGACTTGCTCCCACTGCGCGGCGCACCGGATCCACGAACAGAAGCGGCACGCAGTCCGCATAGAAGGTTGCAAGCACCAATCCCGGCTCATTCGTCACAATGCCGTCCGCGCTCTCCCACTCCGAGGGGCGCAGGATCCCCATTCCTGCATCATCTTTTCCCACGCGCCGCACATTCGTCTCATGCACCTGATGGGAGCAGACGCAGTGCAAAAGATCCGTTCCGAAAGCCGCTGCGACTCGTGTGAAATTCTCCCTTACATTTTCTTCACTGTCTCCGCGGCCCCTTGTCAGATTCAGCGATGCGAATTGTCCCTCTGAAACACCGCCGAATCTCGTGGAAATCAGATTCATGGCAATGCCATCCCGTTCCAGAGTGGGAAAATACAGGGACGGAAGCAAGCTCCCGTCCCTGTTCGTGAAGTCCCGTTCCAGTAATGTTTCCTTTGTTCCTTTTCGGGTGATCTTCATCATAAAATCAAGTCCTTCCATCTCGGACCATTCGGCGTTTCCCCGCCGCCTGTTCCCGTTCCGGCATTCAGTCCGCAAGTCTTGCCAGCAGTGCCTCGGTCTGATCCTCAAAACCAGGCTTTCCGAGCAGCGCGAACATGTTGTGCTTATATGACTCAACACCGGGCTGATTGAACGGATTCACACCGAGGAGATAGCCGGACACGCCGCATGCAAACTCAAAGAAGTAAAACAGCTCGCCGAGATAAAACTCCGTCTGCTCCGGAATCTTCACCATCAGGTTCGGAACATTTCCGTCCGTGTGAGCCAGAATCGTGCCATTCATTGCTGCCTGATTGGCAAAGTTCATGGTCTTACCCGCCAGGAAGTTCAGGCCATCCAGGTTCTCCGCATCCGTTCCGATTGTAACATCTGCCTTCGGCTTCTCTACATTCAGCACGGTCTCGAACATAATGCGTGCACCATCCTGAATGAACTGACCCATGGAATGAAGATCCGTGGTCAGATCCACGCTTGCCGGGAAAAGGCCTCTCTGATCCTTGCCTTCGGACTCACCGTAAAGCTGCTTCCACCACTCGGAGGTATAATGCAGGGACGGCTCATAGTTTGCAAGGATCTCAACCGCCTTGCCCTTTCGCAGGAAAATGTTGCGCAGTGCTGCATACTTCAGTGCATCGTTGTCCTCATACGGGGACTCCATGGCAAGCTTTCTTCCCTCTGCAGCGCCTTCCATCAGCTGGTCAATATCCGCTCCGGAAACCGCAATCGGAAGAAGGCCGACTGCCGTCAGAACCGAGAAGCGTCCGCCGACATTGTCCGGAATGACAAAGGTCTCATAACCCTCTGCATCAGCCAGGGTCTTCAGTGCTCCGCGTGCCTTGTCCGTCGTCGCATAAATTCTCTTTGCAGCGCCTTCCTTGCCGTACTTCTTCTCCGCCATCTCACGGAAAAGACGGAATGCAATGGAGGTTTCCGTTGTCGTGCCGGACTTCGAAATAACATTGATTGAGAAGTCCCGATCACCAATTACATCCACCAGGTTTGCGAGGTAGGTTCCGCTGATGGAGTTGCCTGCAAAATAAATCTCGGGGGTCTTGCGGACCTCCTTGGAAACCGTGTTATAGAAATTATGGCGAAGGAAATTGATTGCTGCGCGGGCACCCAGATAGGAGCCGCCGATGCCCAGAACCAGCAGAACATCCGAATCGCTCTGAATCTTCGCAGCTGCCTTCTTAATTCTCGCAAACTCTTCCTTATCATAGTCCACGGGAAGATTCACCCAGCCCAGGAAATCATTACCGGCTCCGGTCCCGGACACCAGCAGTTCCTTTGCTGCAAGGACCTGACTCTCAATGTTCTGAACTTCCTCTTCCTTAACGAAACTCTTTGCCTTGGAATAATCAAATGTGACCTTTTCCATTGGACGATACCTCCTCGTGCCCGGACCCTGATTGTCAGCTTTCCTGCACTGCACAGCTTTCCCCTCTGTCTGTCCGGATTTTCCGGGCCTTTTTCCCGGAACAGGCAGCGCAGTGCACCGAAAAATAGTTTATCAGCCTGAAATAGCGAATGCAAGCCGCGCCAGGCTCCGCCGGATGAGAAAGACGGATAGGAAAAAAACGATTTCCGGCGTATAATTAAATTTTGACGGTTCGCGGGAATATCCGCATAACCGGCTCCCGGTGAATTCCCATTCGGGGATTCCTTCTATATTTGTTACTGACCATGATCACAAGCAAAGGAGACTGTTATGATCTATAAAACAACCGGCACCTGCTCTACCCAGATTGAACTCGATATTGATGCCGACCACATCATCCGCAAGGTGGCCTTTACCGGCGGCTGCAACGGCAACCTGAAGGGCATCAGCCGCCTCGTAGAGGGCAGAAAAGCCGAAGAAGTTGCGGATCTTCTCGCCGGTACCACCTGCGGCTTCAAGAACACCTCATGTCCCGATCAGCTTTCCCATGCCATTCTGGCGGCACTTGCAGAAATGAAATAAACGGAATCAAGAAGTAAATTGAGGTGAATTCATTCATGAGTAAGAAAATCGTACTGACCGGAGGCGGGACCGCAGGCCACTGCACCCCCAATCTGGCCCTGATTCCTTATCTGAGAGAAGCCGGATACGAAATAGCCTACATCGGATCCATCGGCGGAATTGAGCGAAAGCTCGTCGCCGACTATAACATTCCCTATGTCGCCATTGAGACAGGGAAGCTCCGCCGCTATTTTGACCCGAAGAATTTCTCCGATCCGTTCCGCGTAATCCGCGGCTATCAGGAGGCACACAGGTTTCTGAAGGAGTTCGCACCGAACGTAGTCTTTTCCAAGGGCGGCTATGTGGGCGTGCCGGTTGTGCATGCCGCGCACTCCCTGCACATTCCGTGCATCATTCATGAATCCGACATGACGCCGGGGCTTGCCAACAAGCTGTGCACGCCGTTTGCGTCCAAGGTCTGCTGCAACTTTCCGGAGACACTGAAGGATCTTCCGGATTCCAAGGCCGTTTTGACCGGAACTCCGATTCGCGACGAGCTTTTCCAGGGCGACCGCAGTCGCGGTCTTTCGCTGTGCGGCTTTGAAGAGGGAAAACCAGTGCTGATGGTCATCGGCGGCTCTCTTGGCGCATCGTCCGTCAACAAGACGGTCCGCGACAATCTGGATGCACTTCTTGAGAAATTCCAGATTGTTCACCTGTGCGGCAAGGACAAGATGGACAATCTTCTCCTCACCCGTCCCGGCTACCGCCAGTTTGAGTATGTCAAGGAAGACCTGAAGGATCTCTATGCCATGGCAGATATCGTTCTCTCCCGTGCGGGAGCCAACGCCATCTGTGAGCTGCTCGCACTGAAAAAGCCCAATCTCCTGGTTCCGCTTCCCACCGGCCGCGGTGATCAGAAGCTCAACGCTGCCTCCTTCGAGGCACAGGGTTACAGCATCGTGGTACAGGACGATGATCTCCCGGATGTCCTCCTGGAGAAGATTCAAGAGCTCTATGACAACCGTGCGCAGTACATTGCTGCCATGGAGAAGAGTTCCCAGACCAATTCGAACCGCATCATTCTGAATCTCATTGAAGAGGTGGCTCTTCCGGAGTCTTCAGACTGATTTCTCTGATTTTCTTCCTCAGCGGAAGAATCGAGGAAGGATTCACCGAAAGCTCATCCACGCCCATTTTAAGAAGTATCTCCGTCATCTGCGGATCAGATCCCATCTCTCCGCAGATGCCTGCGCGGATGCCGTGCCGGTGCGCCGCTTCCACTGCCATACGGATTTCCTTCAGGACCGCCGGATGGCGCGGGTTGAAGAAATCTCCGAGGTTCTGATTCTGCCGGTCCGCCGCACAGGTGTACTGCGTCAGATCATTCGTTCCAATAGAGAAAAAATCTGCTTCCGCAGCCAGCTCCTCTGCGCAGAGCGCTGCTGCCGGTGTCTCCACGATCATTCCCAGCGGAACTCTTTCTGCTACGGAAATTCCTTCCTGTTCCAGCTCCCTCCGACATTCCTCCAGAAGCTTTCTGCATTCTCTCAGTTCCCACACCGACGTAATCATCGGGATCATAATCTCCAGATTTCCGTACACAGAAGCGCGGAGCAGAGCCCGAAGCTGCCGCCGGAAAAAGTCCCTTCGCTTTAGGCAGATCCGGACCGCCCGGAATCCCAGCGCCGGATTTTCCTCCGGAGCCAGATTCATATAGGGTGCCTTCTTGTCCGCCCCGATGTCACAGGTCCGGATCACAACCCTTCCAGGCGCGAATTCCTCCAATACTTTCTGGTACGCCTGAAACTGATCTTCCTCGGAAGGTTCCTTGAACGCATTGAGGTACAAAAACTCCGAACGGAACAGGCCGATTGTCTCAGCCCCGTTTTCTTTTGCCTTTTCCACATCGGATAAAACCGCGATATTGGCTCCCAGCAGGATTCTTTTTCCGTCTCTTGTCACTGTCGGTTTGTTTCTCAGTTCAAGAAGAGCCGTCTGTTCCCGCTCACTTTCCTGCCTGCGCTTTTCCATGGAGTCCAGAAATTTCTTCGGAGGATCCAGATAGACCTTTCCTGCAAAACCGTCCAGAACCGCCATTTTCCCTTCCCAGTCCGCAGACACTTCTTCACACTGCACAAGTGCCGGAAGGTTCATGGACCTTGCCAGAATGGCCGTATGAGAGTTGACACTTCCCTCCCGGGTAATCATTCCTGCAAGAGCGGTGCGGTCCAAACGCACGGTGTCCGAAGGCGTAAAATCATCCCCGACAAGAATCATCTGTTCCCCGCTTCTCTCCGGTTTCAGCCCGGTTTCTTTGCCATCCCGGGAGAGACTCTCCAGAAGTGAATTCCGAATGTCCAGGATATCCGTCTCTCTTGCCTGAAAATACGGATCCTCCATCTCATGGAACTGTCTTCCGATTTCATCCAGACTCCGTCTCACGGCATTCTCTGCCGTAAGCTTCTCTTCCTCTATTCTTCTGCGGATCTTTGAAAGGAGCGTTGCATCCTCCAAAATTGCCGCGTACAGGCGAAAAATTTCTGCATACCTCTCGCCCGCCGCCTCCGCAGCCTTCTTATACAGTTCCCGCTGCTGGCTCTGTACCAGCTCCCTTGCCTCTTCAAAGCGTTTCAGCTCCTGCAGTGGCTCTCCATGGAGCCTTTCGCCTGCACCATAGTTTTTTCTTCCGCAGTACCGTATCCTGCCGATGGCTATTCCTTCCAGTATACTGATGCCGCTTCCCGTCTGCATGCTTTCTTCTCCTGATCCTTCTGCAAATTGTCCGGCTGTGCCACGCTCCCTTTTTCTCCATGTGGTCCGGCAGCCCGGCGGTCAGCATGTCTGTCATGCTCCTGCCTTTTCTGAAGGATTCCCTGGCACAGAATGTTCGAATACAATTATCATATCGTATAAACAGGCACAAGAAAAAGATCTGCAGCTTTTTGCTGCAGATCTTTCAGAATCATTCTGTCTGAAGTTCCGAAATCCCGGAATCCTTCTTCCGAAGAGCTCAGATCTTGTTGTCAGAGCCAAGTACATCCTTAATCTTGTGCTCAACGATAGCCTTGACATTTGCGCGGCCATCGCCAAGATACTGACGGGGATCGAAATGATCCGGATGCTCTACAAAGTGCTTGCGGATGCCTGCAGTCATGCCAAGACGAAGGTCAGAGTCGATGTTGATCTTGCAGACTGCACGCTTTGCAGCCTCACGAAGCTGATCCTCCGGTACACCGATTGCATCAACCAGCTTGCCGCCGTTCTCGTTGATGATCTTGACGTATTCCTGAGGAACCGAAGAGGAACCGTGGAGAACGATCGGGAATCCGGGAAGTCTCTTAGCGACCTCATCCAGGATGTCCAGACGAAGCTGCGGCTTGGTGCCGGGCTTGAACTTATATGCACCGTGGGAGGTTCCGATTGCAATTGCAAGGGAATCCACGCCGGTCTTCTCAACGAACTCTTCCACTTCTTCCGGATGAGTATAAAAGGCCTTGTCTGCCTCTACCGATACCGCATCTTCCTGTCCAGCCAGAGTCCCCAGCTCCGCCTCAACAACAACACCGCGCTCATGTGCATACTCGGCAACCTTCTTGGAAACCTCGATGTTCTCCTGGAACGGATGTCCGGAATAGTCGATCATAACGGAAGTAAATCCATTATCAATGCAGTCCTTGCAGGTCTCAAAATCAGCGCCATGATCCAGATGAAGTACGATCGGAACCTCCGGATGAAGCTCTGCAGCGGCCTCCACCAGCTTGACAAGATATACGGAATTCGCATACTTCCTCGCCCCCTGGGAAGCCTGCAGAATCACAGGGCTCTTCAGCTCAGCAGCTGCGTCCGTGATTCCCTGAACGATTTCCATGTTGTTGATGTTGAAAGCTCCGATTGCGTAGCCGCCGTCATAAGCCTTCTTGAACAGTTCCGTACTAGTAACGATAGGCATATCCAATACCACCTTTCCCTAAAATAGAAACCTTGATTGATAAAAAATCAACAATGTTACTGACTGCAATTATAGCGCACATGCCAGGAAATGGAAACAGAAAATGCCTGAAAAGAATATTTACGGGCAAGCAAAAGCGACGGTGCTTGGGGGGCCGTCGCTTTTGAGAAGATAAAACTTCTTATGGGGTATAGCAAAAACTTATAATGTATTGGGGGGTTACAAGTAGTATAGTAGCAGTTCCCCTCTTTTCCAGCAATCCACTGATTACACGAATTTTACAAATTCAGATGTCTGTTTTTGTGCAGAATCACAATGAAGTCTGACGATTTTCTTCGCTTTCAGCCTTTACGCCTGAATGAAACAGAGCGTCGAACTCTTCACCAGTGATTTTCTCTTTCTCCATCAGGAGCTTTGCACTGGCATGAAGCACATCCTCATGTGCGAGAATGATTGCCTTGGCATCCGCATAGCAGCGGTCAATGATGGTCTTGACCTCCTTGTCAATCTCCCCCGCCATATACTCGCTGTTGCGGGAGCTGTGTCCAAGATCGTAGCCAAGGAAGACGTCCTCTTCCTCCTGCTGATAATTGATGGCACCGATACTGGCACTCATGCCATACTTCGTCACCATGCTTCTCGCTGTTGCCGTTGCCTTCTGAATATCATTGGAAGCCCCGGTTGTGATATCATCCAGGATCAGTTCTTCAGCGATTCGTCCGCCGAAGTCCACCATGATCTCATGCAGCATCTGTCCTCTTGTCGCGAACATCTCATCCCGGGACGGAAGAGGCATCGTATAGCCGGCAGCTCCAACTCCGGTCGGAATAACCGAAACGGTATAAACCGGTCCGACATCCTCCAGCTCGTGGAACAGAATTGCATGTCCGCTCTCGTGATATGCCGTGATTCGCTTTTCCTTATCGGAGATCACGCGGCTCTTTTTCTCCGCACCGATTCCTACCTTGATGAATGCTGCACGAATATCTGCCTGATCAATGTATCTGCGTCCCTCTCTCGCCGCGCGGATGGCCGCCTCATTGAGAAGATTCTCCAGATCCGCACCGGAAAAGCCCGCCGTGGTCTGCGCAATCTCCTTCAGATTGACATCATCGCCGAGCGGCTTCTTTCTCGCATGAACCGCCAGAATCTCTTCCCGTCCCTTCACATCAGGGCGAGAAACGGTGATCTTTCGGTCAAACCGCCCCGGGCGCAGAATCGCGGGATCCAGGATATCCGCGCGGTTAGTCGCCGCCATCACAATAATCCCCTCGTTGACTCCGAATCCGTCCATCTCGACGAGAAGCTGGTTCAACGTCTGTTCTCTTTCATCGTGACCGCCGCCGACACCGGTTCCACGGCGTCTTGCCACTGCGTCAATCTCATCAATAAAAACAATGCAGGGGCAGTTCTTCTTCGCTTCCTCGAACATGTCACGGACACGGCTTGCGCCGACGCCTACGAACATCTCCACAAAATCCGATCCGGAAATAGAATAGAACGGAACACCGGCCTCTCCCGCAACGGCCTTTGCCAGAAGCGTCTTGCCGGTTCCAGGCGCGCCTTCCAGAAGAACTCCCTTCGGAATCCGGGCTCCCAAAGACGTATACTTGGCCGGATCCTTCAGAAAATCCACAATTTCCTCCAGATCCTCCTTCTCCTCCTCCAGGCCCGCCACATCCTGGAAGGTCACCCGGTCCTTCTCCCCAGCCAGCTGTGCGCGGCTCTTCCCGAAATTCATCATCCGGGCATTGGCCCCGCCGCCACCCATCTGCTGGGCGCTCATCAGATAGAAGAACAAAAGACATACGGCTGCGACGAGCAGCATCGGAAGAACGCTTGTCATAAACCAGCTCTCCCGGGGAACGTCATCCACCACCGGCTCCACGCCGTTTGCCCGGGTCAGCTCTTCTGTCTTCGTAATGTCTGTCGCATAGAGAGTCCGCACCGCTCCGCCCGACAGCGTGACAATGGCGGATCCCGTCGGTGTCTCCTGATTCGGGACAATCTCCACGGATGCGACATTTCCGGACGCAAGATCCCTCTCATAGGAGGCCTGTGTATACGGATTCTGCGGCTGACCGTAGGTTCCCTTCACAAACTGAATCAGAATAAAAACCATCATGATCGCCACGATGCCGATCACCATGCGGTTTCCTGTATTTCTGTTTTCGTTGTTATCCAAACTATGCCTTTCTCACCGCAGCAGAGCTGCGGCCACACTCTCTTCTGTATTGTATCAAAGCTCCACTACGCCGATGTAGGGAAGATTCCGGTACTCCTGGTCATAATCCATTCCATAACCGACAACAAATTTGTCCGGAATGGTGAAGCCGGAATAATCCGCCTTCAGATCCACCACGCGGCGCTCCGGCTTGTCCAGCAGCGTGCAGTAGCGGATACTCTTTGCTCCCTTCTTCTTCAGGAAGTCCCCGAGGAAAGCGAGCGTGCGTCCAGAGTCCACAATGTCCTCGACGATAATGACATCCAGATCCTCAATCGACTCGTCCAGGTCCTTGCGGATCCGGACTGTTCCGGTGGATTCCGTTGCTCCGCCATAGCTGGATACCTGCATGAAATCAATGGATACCGGAACCGTAATGCGCTTTGCCAGCTCGCACATGAAGAAGCTTGCGCCCTTCAGGATGCCGACCATGCGGATCTTTCGACCCTCATAATCCTTCGAGATCTGGGCCGCAAGCTCACGGACTCTCTTGTCGATCTCTTCCTCCGGAATCAGTACAGTAATCTTCTCAGCCATTTCCTACCTCTTTTCTTATGAAAGCTTATGATTTTTATCTGTAACGCGGGGCCTGTTCTTCACAAGGGAAAGCTCCAGCACCGTCCGCGTCGCACTGCTGATTTTATAATCCGCTCCGACCCGGCAGCCGGGGACCCAGAGGATCCGGTTTTCGTCTGCCGGCAAAACAATACGGCTGCGAAGCACCGCCGGGATTTTTGCATCAATCATGACCCGTGTCAGCTTCTTGCAGCAGTACTCCGTCTGCCCGCTCTCTTCTCTCTTTCCGGAGGATTTCTCCCCGCGGATACCGATTGCGATGCAGTCGCCTTCCTTCCTTGTCCGGAACGTCAGAAACGAAGATATTCTATCATAATCCAGCCATTTCGTATACGGATCCTCTGGGATGTCCTCCGGATTTCCGCTGTAAGGGAAAATGCGGATCCGGTAGTCTTTCTCCTTTTCAGGCAGCAGAATCCGGCTGCCAGTTGCCTTCCTTCCCACCGCACTCTCTTTGATCTGGCCTCGGATCGTATTCTCTAACCGGGAGGTTTCTGGCCTCCCGCCACGCGAAAATTCAAGGCGGTCATATATTTTTTCCGCCCGAACGCCCCCGGGCAGATCCACAAAGCGGGTCCCACCGCTCATAAGAAGACGCCTGATGCGTTCCACATGCTCTGAGGAAAGATCCTTTTTCCCACAGTTTTCTTCCAGAATGTCGTACAATACCCGCGTTTTCAGGTATGTCGGAAGTGCAAGAAGGGAGGAAACCGAATAGCACTCCGCCTCCTCCGGAATCCGGCAGCTCTTTTTCTTGTCCTGTGTCAGCTCTTCCAGAAAGGCGTTCGCGCCGGCAATTTCTTCTGCTGCTTTGCAGATATGCGCCGTAGACCTTGTATTCACCCTTTCGGAAAGCTCCGGGAGAATCCGGTTTCTAATATAGTTGCGCGTATAGTCCAGACTTCCATTGCTCTCATCCGTTCGCCATTCCTGCCTGCGGCGGCGAAGCTCCTCCTCGATTTCGCCGCGGCTGCAGCGGATGAGCGGACGGATCACCTTACCGCTCACCGGGCGGATTCCGGAAAGACCTGTCAGTGATGTTCCTCTGCAAAGGTTCATCAGAACGGTTTCCGCACTGTCCTCGCGGTGATGCGCCACTGCAATTTTCCAGCGATGAGCTCCAAAGACTTCTCCGAATTCTTCGTCCTTTTTTCTCAAGGTACCGGCCGTCAATGTATCATCTTCCTGTGCTTCTTTTTCCCACTCGAAGCAGGCCCTGTCAAAAAGCTCATAGCGGAGCTCCCGCCCCGCCTCTTCCACACCAATGCCGCGTCTGCCTGCCTCATCGGCCGCATCGACATGGTAGATTTTCAGCGGTATTCCAAGCCCTTCACACAGCTTTTCGGTAAAGGCCGCGTCCTCATCCGCCGCTTTGCGAAGGCCATGGTGAACATGGACCGCATAAACGTAAATGCCGAATTCTCCCGCCAACTCATTTAAAAGAAGAAGAAGGCAGACAGAATCCGCCCCGCCGGAGACCCCGACAGCAATGTGTTCTCCCTCCCGGATCATATGAAATTCCTGGACTGTCTCGCGGACCTGTTCCGTCAGATTATGCTGCATTGCCTGTCCCGTCTTCTCCTCTGTGTCTTTTGGCTTTCAAACAAAAGGACCGGACAGTCCCGCTGTCCGATCCCTCTTCATTTTCCTGTGTTCTTGAAGATGATCTCGCCCTTCTTTACCAGCCCCAGCTTGTCGCGCGCCACCTCTTCCACATACTCGTCCGTTTTCGTGTACTTGGAGTACTCTTCGATGTCCTTTGTGCGCTGCTCTTCCTCCGCGATCTGCTGCTGAAGCTCTTCCTTCCGCGCCTCATAGCCTTCCAGCTTCTTCTGAAGCTGGAAGCCCCGCACAGACACAGCCCCCAGAATGACAACCATCACTGTGATCGCGAGAGCCATACTGAAGCGGTTCTGCGATTTTTTGCGGTATACAAATCTTCGCCTGGCCTTTGCCATTTCACTCTGCCTCACCTGCTGTCAACTCATCCGCTTTCCAAACCTATTCCTCGCCGAGGCAAAATCCGCGAAGGCGGTTTTGCCAAATGCGGCAGCCGGTGCGTCGGCACCGATGCTGCTGTTTGAATGCGATCGCATCGGCGATCACATTCAAACTTATCTTATCACAGTGATCACAGATAGCGGAAGAGATCGCCCGCCGCGTCCTTGCGAACGGTTTCCTGCACCGCAAGAACCTCCGCGCGGACTTCCTTGTCGCCAAAGGAAATCCCGATGACATCCCCCGGCTTTACCTCCGCACTCGCCCGTGCTGCCTTCCCGTTCAGTGTGACGCGTCCGTTGTCGCAGGCCTCATTTGCCACTGTGCGGCGTTTAATCAGTCTGGATACCTTCAAATATTTATCTAAGCGCATCTTCGTTCGTCTCTTCTTATAAAGAATGCCCGGGGAGTACCCCGGGCAATTTCTGTTCGTCCTGTTCCAATCCGCTGCTGTGCAGATTATGCGTTGACAGCGTCCTTCAGTGCCTTGCCAGCCTTAAACTTGGGAGCCTTGGAAGCTTCAATCTTCATGGTCTCGCCGGTATGAGGATTGCGTCCCTCTCTGGCTGCTCTCTCGGAAACCTCAAAAGTACCGAATCCAACAATCTGAACCTTATTGCCGTTCTTAAGCTCTTCCGCAATAACATCTGCAAAAGCCTTTACAGCACCCTCCGCATCCTTCTTGGAAAGGTCTGCTTTCTCCGCGATCGCAGCTACCAGCTCGGTTTTATTCATGATAAACATCCTCCTGAATCCAAAATTGGGCATATGCCCTTTTCTAACGTACTAGACTATATATACGTGTTTTCCCATGCTTTGTCAAGAAAAGGCGCGTATTTTCAAC
>CALEFO010000182.1 GCA_937877165.1 uncultured Lachnospiraceae bacterium
TCCTATGAACGGGCTCACCGCAGGATCGCGATGCCGGCTCCCGGAAAGGAGGCACAGTAAATGTCCCGACTTTTGTCTTACGAGAAAAAAGACACCTGGATTCATCGTCTCTCCGGCATCACCAAAATGATTTTCTTTCTCCTCTGGTGCATTGTCAGCGCCATGACCTATGACACGCGGATTCTTCTTCTGATGATCGCTGTCAGCTTCCTGATTTTCCGGATGGCAAAGGTCCGCTGGGAACAGATCTGCTCTGTTTTCAAGCTGATTATGCTCTTCATGGTTCTGAATCTCGCCGCGATTTTCCTGATTTCGCCGTATCAGGGCTGCGACATTTACCAGTCCCGCACGGTCATCACGCATCTGTTTGCAGGCTATGATCTGACCCGCGAGGAGCTGTTCTATCTGTTCAACGTGCTGATTAAGTATTTCACCATCATCCCGGCGGTTTTCACCTTTATGACCACCACGGATCCCAGTGAATTCGCCGCCTCGCTGAACGGCATCGGCGTCAGCTACAGCATTTCCTATGCAGTAGCCATTGCCCTTCGCTACATTCCGGACGTGCAGGATGAATTCCACCGCATCCGGAACGCACAGCAGGCACGCGGCATCGAAATGAGCAGCAAGGCGAAACTTACGGAACGTATCAGACGCACCTCCAGCATTATCTTTCCGCTTCTGTTCTCCACCATGGAACGGATTGATGTAGTTTCCAACGCTATGGAGCTGCGCGGGTTCGGCAAAAAGAAAAAGCGCTCCTGGTACATGGCAAAGAAGCTCTCCCGGACGGACTATCTGGTTCTGATCGCCACAGCCTTGTTCTCCATCTGGGCGCTTTGGTTTACTTTCCGGGACGGCTCCCGTTTTTATAATCCATTCCGATAAGCCGGGAAAACGATTGGAACACATTATTTTTCATTCATAAGACAAAATTCTTCAGAAGGGAGGAGTTTATGATCAATCCAGGAAAATACGTCAAGAGACTGAAGAAAAACATCAAATCCAGTCCGAAGGTGTTCCTTCTTTACTCCATTCTCCGGGCTCTTGTAATCTGTGTTCTGATCCGCCAGCTCTTCGAGCGCAATTACGAGGGCGTCGGCGTATGCGCTCTGGTACTGCTCCTCTTTCTGATTCCGAGCTTTGTCGAACAGCAGTTTGAAATCGAGATCCCGCCTCTTTTTGAGGGCATCATCTACGTTTTTATTTTTGCAGCGGAAATTCTCGGAGAGGTCGATCATTTCTATGTGGCGCTTCCCGGATGGGATACGATTCTGCACACCATCAACGGCTTTCTGGCCGCAGCGGTCGGCTTTTCCATGATTGACCTTCTGAACCGCCACAGCAAACGAATCCAGCTCTCTCCGTTTTATCTGGCGATGGTCGCATTCTGTTTCTCCATGACCATCGGCGTCATCTGGGAATTCATTGAATGCACAGGTGATCTGTTCTTCGGTCAGGACATGCAGAAGGACTTCATCGTGACCTATTTCAACAGTGTAACGCTTGACCCCACGCACTCACAGCAGGTCATTCATGTGCGGAACATCACCGACACCGTCATCCACACCGCCTCCGGCCAGACCTATACCATTGAGGGCGGCTACCTGGACATCGGCATTCTCGACACCATGAAGGATCTCTTCGTCAACTTCATCGGTGCGACCTGCTTCAGCGCATTCGGATATTTCTATGTCAAAAAGCGTGGTAAAATTCAAGGCCGCGCCGCAACGCGTCTTGCCAATGGCCTCATTGTCCGCGTTGCACAGGATCAGAATACGCTTCGCGAGGAAGAGGAATTTTCGGGAGCAGCCCCGCTTCTTGCTTCTCAGGAAGCTTCTGTACCCAGAGAAGCGACCGCAGAGCTGCACTGCACGATGGATGCGCCCCGCGGCCAATCTGATGATAAGATATGATTCGTGCATTGGAATAAGCATTTCATGGTTTTCTCCTGCCGCATGAAGGCAGGAGAAGCCTTTGTCTTTCTTGCTGCGGGTTCGGAATTTCATCCCCGCAGCCTTTTCTTTTCATATCGCTGCAGAACCTCGGTTTTCATAATCTCCCGCTCCCCTTCGCTGAAGAAGGGCAGATACTTGGCAAGAAAGGTCAGATCCCGGATCAGGTCCTCCGGAAGCTCTCCTGCCGTCCCGACTGCACGGATACTGTAATAACTCTGGATCGCAATCAAAGACTGCACATTCGGACCGCATCCCGGCTTATAGTCTCTCCTCGCGATTTTCCGCACCGTCTCCTTGGCAAGTCCCAGCTCCTGACTCATAGACAGAAACGATGTCCCTTCCTCCTGATGCAGTACCCACAAATGACGGCTGACTGCATCATAAAGTCTTTCGTAATATTCCATATGCGTTCCTATCCCCCTCTTATATGATTTTGTCATA
>CALEFO010000183.1 GCA_937877165.1 uncultured Lachnospiraceae bacterium
TCTGAGGTGGACATGGTCATCAATGTCGGCTGGGTCAAGGACGGACTCTATGACAAGGTGGAGGAGGAGATCCGGACGATCAAGGAAGCTGTGGGCGATCATATCCTGAAGGTCATCATCGAGACCTGCCTTCTGACAAGAGAAGAGAAGATCCGGATGTGCGAGGTGGTGACAAGAAGCGGCGCCGATTTCATCAAGACCTCAACGGGATTCTCTGCGGCAGGCGCAACCTTTGAGGATGTGAAGCTGATGAAGGAGCACGTAGGTCCCCATGTGAGAGTGAAGGCGGCGGGCGGAATCTCCACGCTGGAGGATGCCGGGAAGTTCCTGGAGCTCGGGGCCTCCCGCCTTGGTACAAGCCGCGTGATCAGGCTGGTGAAGGCAATGCCGGATTTGTTGTGATTATATCCATCCTCCGTCCATGGTTACGATCTGACCGGTGAGGTAGGCGGGAGAGTGAATCAGCTGAAGGGCCGCGGCGGCAATTTCCTCTGGCGCTGCGAAACGTCCGGCGGGGATTTCTTCGGAAATCTCCGCCTTTTCTTCTGCACTGAGCTGTCCGTTCATGACCGTGTCCACGCAGCCGCAGGCGATGGCATTGACAGGGATCCCGGATGGTGCAAGCTCCTTGGCAAGAGCCTTTGTGAGCGAATTGACGCCACCCTTCGTGGCGGAATAGGCGGCCTCACAGGAGGCACCGACATTCCCCCAGACGGAGGAAATATTGAGAATACGGCCTGGACAGCAGGAAGCTGCCTGGGACCGGTTCCTCAGAAAAAGAGGAATGGCCGCCCGCGAGGTGTAGAAAACTGAGGAGAGGTTGGTCGCAAGAATGCGGTTCCATTCCTCATCGGTCATGTCCTGCAGCAGGCCGATGTGCGCAATTCCTGCGTTGTTGACAAGAAGCTCCAGAGAAGGAATTCCTTCAAAAAGATTTGTGACCGAAGCGGAGTCGCCCATGTCGCAGAGAACGCTTTGAACGAGCACATGATTCTGCTCCTCCAGCTGCCTGGCAAAGGCGGAAAGCTCCGGGAGCGTTCGCGAGCAGGTGAGAATCAGGTTCCAGCCCTCCCCGGCAAGGGATGCGGCAATGGCCTTCCCGATTCCGCGGGAAGCGCCGGTTACAAGTGCAGTGCGGGAATACGTTAAATCCATAACAAATCCTTTCGTAAGTCGATTCGGATGCGTTAAAATAATGTCTATTGCCGACGCATATTGTACAATAGGAAAAGATAAAAAAGATAGCATCGTATATACGGACGGCAGGACAGATGCTCCGGATCCGACAGGGCAAAACGATCCGGATGAAATGACAGTGCAGTAAGGAGTCAGACGAATTGAGCGGCATGAGAGTGGAGCGCAGAACAGATACCGGCAACGGTGTGATCCGACTGGTTTTTGTCGTACTGGCCACAATGGTACAGATTTATTTTATCTACGTTCTGGTGGCCTGGCTGAATGGCTATTCCACCTGGATTCATATTTTCACGGAGACCATTGCAGTTCTGATTGTGCTGGTGATTTACGGAAAACACACGACCTCTTCGATGAAGATGCCCTGGATTATGCTGATTACAGCAGTACCGCTCCTTGGCATTATTCTGTGGTTCTTGATGGACAGCAAGCTGGCGACGCACCCGATGCAAAAGCGCTTCTCAGAGATTGAGAGGAAGCTGTCGATCTTCATGCTGCAGGAAAAAAACGTGCAGCCATCTCTTCGCCAGGAAAATCCGGCAGCCGGCGGCATTGCGCAGTATCTGTGGAGAAAGGGGAGCTTTCCTTTGTACCGCAATGAGGGATGCATCTATTATCCGGATGCGGCAAAGGCGCTGGAGGCACAGCTTCAGGATCTTTCCAAGGCAGAGAAGTTCATCTTCATGGAGTATTTCGCCATCGAGGACAAGGAGTCGTTCGAACGGATTCACCAGGTCCTGAAGCAGAAGGTAACGGAGGGCGTGGAGGTCCGGCTGTTCTATGACGATGTTGGCAGCATCAGCTTCATTAACGGCGGCTTCCGCGCAAAAATGGAAGCGGACGGAATCCGCACGAGGGTATTCAACCCGGTGCTTCCCAGTCTTCGCGTGTTCATGAACAACCGCGATCACCGGAAGATCACCGTCATTGACGGAAAGGTGGCCTATACCGGCGGCTACAATCTCGCGAATGAGTATTTTAACGTGACGCATCCGTACGGAGAGTGGAAGGATGCGGGAATCCGTCTGACGGGCCCGGCAGTCCGCACCTATACGACGGTTTTCCTGGAAATGTGGAACGCGATCCGCGCAACCGATGAGGATGACAAGGAATTCGGACGCTTTTTTCCGGGACTTTCCATTGAGAATGTGGAATCGGCGGCGGATTTCTGGAAGAGCCCGGGAATCCGTGAGAATCCGGAACGGGTGGACTATGATGTCGTAAAGAACGCGACGGGGTACGTTCAGCCCTATGCGGATTCCCCGCTGGATGAGGAGCAGATCGGTGAGAACGTGTATATGTCCATCGCAAACGGCGCGTCTGATTATCTGTATTTCGTGACGCCGTATCTGATCCTGACGGACGAGATGAGCCGCGCGATCACGCTCGCTGCGGAGCGGGGCGTGGATGTGCGGATTGTGACGCCGGGAATTCCGGATAAGAAGATTACGTATCAGCTGACGAGGTCCTACTACGCACAGCTGGTGCGCAAGGGAGTCCGGATTTATGAATTCACGCCGGGCTTTTGTCATGCGAAGTGCTGCGTCAGCGATGACTTTGTGGCAACCTGCGGGACCATCAATCTGGACTACCGGAGCCTGTATCATCACTTTGAGGATGGATGTGTGATGTATGGGACCCATTCCGTGCAGGATGTAAAGAAGGATCTGGAAGCACTCCTTGCAAGAAGCAGCGAGGTGACGGACCGCTATGGTGCCGGACAGCGCAGCATTTTCCTTCGCATCTTCCACTGCCTGCTGAGATTGATTGCACCGCTCATGTGAAAACACTACAAGGACAGCGAAATCATGGACAGCCATGTCGTGCGAGCTTGCTCGCAAAGACATGGATGACCATGATTTCATTGGACGCCAGTCCAACACCGAGGATTTTCGAAGAAAATTCGAGGTGGGCTGT
>CALEFO010000184.1 GCA_937877165.1 uncultured Lachnospiraceae bacterium
GTGGAGAAAAGAAGCATACCGGCTTGTTCGTGAATATGGCAGGGAACTGTTGAACCAGGCTGGTCCGCAGGCAATGATCGGACATTCTTTTAAAGATGAGAAGGATAAGAATAAGGATATCTATTGGACTTCCTTTGATGCGTGGAATATTTTTAATGCACAGCTTTTGAAGTGTTACGAGTTAAAAGGCAGGATCGGAACAGAGAAAGGAGGAATCGCATGAGTGAACAGTCGCAGCTGACATGGAAGTATGTGAAAAGACGGTTGGAGAGATTTCAAAATGAAACCAATGAAGCAGCTGTCCGAAGGGACCTTGCCATTTTGAGAAGAGGAGCGGGAAAGGCTCCGGGGGAAAGCCCGGAAATTTTCAGCATCTTGTTTGATGAGTTCCCGGAAGAACTTCTGAGCAAAAATGGAAAACCGACGCAGGGAGAATGGGCTGCGGCATCGGCGCTGTGCTTGTTTGCCCTGCATCAGCAGGGAATGGATTTGCATGAAAAGCCGATGAATCAGGAAAAATGTTCCCTTGGCGGCGCGGTGCGGAAGCTCGCAACAGATGAT
The DNA here is from genome assembly GCA_937877165.1 of uncultured Lachnospiraceae bacterium. Lineage (GTDB taxonomy): Bacteria > Bacillota > Clostridia > Lachnospirales > Lachnospiraceae > CAG-791. The sequence continues at coordinate 562 of CALEFO010000184.1, forward strand.
GATAAACTGGAAAGTGTCCGCAGACGGTTTAATCAATTGCTCAGTGCACCGGATATCCGATCCTGTACGTATTACCTGCGGACACTCATTCAGATGCTGAACTCTAAAGAAATTCCAGTGGATTACCCGGCCTTGGCGGAAAAACTATTTTGGTTTCAGTACTCGGAAGGAAGGGAACAGGTGAAGTTTCAGTGGGGAGAAGAATTTTATCGTACGCAGAATTCAGAACTCCAGAATGAGGAGAAGGACGTTTGAAGAAAATGCCTGACGGTGTTTTTTAAATGCATGTGCACCAGCCAGTGCATATACATGATTAAATTTGGAGAATTCATCTTTATGAATTCTTCCTGCGGGCCGCAGAAAGTGCGGCAGAAAGTAGAGAAACAGAATGAATAACAGAATGTATGTAGATTTTCATGTACTACAGACGGTTCCGCCCAGCTGTGTGAACCGCGATGACATCGGTCAGCCGAAGACAGCTGTTTATGGAGGAACTCTTCGTGCCAGAGTTTCCAGTCAGGCATGGAAGCATGCGATGCGGAGAAAATTCCTGGAGCTTTACCCAGAGGAACAGGTGGGCAAGAGAACCAAAAAAGTGGTGGATTTGATTGCAGGATATATTCTTGAAGATCAGCCGGAAGCGAAAGCTGCTGAAATGGCCCAGAAGGTTCTGGAAGCTGCCAAACTGAAAGTGAAAACAGATGCGAAAAAAGAGGGAAAAAATCCGGAGACGGACGCGCTGTTCTTTATCAGCTGCGCACAGGCCAAAGCGCTGGCGAAGATTGCCGTAGCTCATCCGGATATGAAGTATGATTCGGATGAATGCAAGAAAGCTTTGCGGGAGAATCCGTCGGTGGACATTGCTCTGTTCGGCAGAATGGCGGCAAGCAATCCGGAACTGAATACGGATGCATCCGCCCAGGTTGCTCACGCGATTTCTACGCATGAAGTTAATAATGAGTATGACTATTTCACGGCAGTGGATGACTGCGCAGAGGAGGACAATACCGGTGCCGGGCATCTTGGGACTGTGGAATACAACTCCTCCACCCTGTATCGATATGCAACAGTCAATGTTGCGGCCTTAGCCAAAGAACTGCACGGGGACACCGCTGCGGCAGTGCGTGCGTTTGCAGAGGCCTTTGTACGCAGCATGCCGACCGGGAAACAGAATTCTTTTGCCAATGCGACGCTTCCGGATATGGTATATGTCACCATCCGGAGCGACCAGCCGGTGAATCTGTGCGGAGCCTTTGAAGCGGCGGTAAAACCGGATGGAAACGGAAACATGGGGCCGTCGGTTAAGGCATTGAAGATGTATGCGGAAGAACTCTATCAGGACTATGATTCGCCCGAAACTGCAATGGCCGTCGGAAAAGGAATGGATGACCTGGCGAACAGAATGTCATTCCACGAGCTGCTGGATCAGCTGGAAGGAAAGATTTCAGAATATCTGAAGGAGCAGGAGGCTTCTGTAAAGGAGGCATTGTGAGTACGCTGCTTCTCCGGCTTGCCGGGCCTCTGCAGTCCTGGGGAACGGACTCGAAATTCGATGTGAGACGTACAGGACGAGAGCCCAGCAAGAGCGGAGTAATCGGTATGATCGCCGCTGCACGCGGAATTTCCAGAGAGGACGATGAAGGGCTTCGCGAACTGGCTGGGCTTCGTTTCGGTGTCCGGGCGGACCGGGAGGGAAAGCTTCTTCGGGACTACCAGACGGTAAAGGCAAAGCAGAATAAAATTTACGGTCCTGCAAAAGACATGGCGTATGTCACCAGCCGTTACTACCTCTCTGATGCAGCATTTGTTGTCGGACTGGAGGGAGAGCGGGGGCTTCTGGAAGAAATTCAGGAGGCTCTGAGACATCCGTATTATCCGCTGTATCTGGGGCGAAGATCTTGTCCTCCGACCGGAAAAATGGTGATCGGGATCGAGAACCTGTGCCTGGAAGATGCGCTGCGGGGAGCACCTTTTTTGCCCTCTGTCACGAAAGAAAAGGCAACGGTCCGGATGGTAACGGAGATCTGCAAAGACTCTGAAGCGGGGAGGCTGGTGCATGATCAACCGGTCTCGTTTTCCCAGAGATCCAGAGAATTTGCGTTTCGAAGGGTGAAGGAAACAACCTTTATGAGGGATGAGGCGGATCCGGAAGAGCATGATCCCATGAAAGAATTGGAGTGAGTATGTACCTGTCAAGAATTCCATTAGATCTTACCAAGAGGAAAACATTGTATGCACTGTCGTCTCCCAGCATTTTTCATGGGGCCATTGAGTCCTCTTTCGCAGGAGAACGGAAAAGAAATCTGTGGCGGGTGGACGATCTGGCACAGAAAAAATATCTGCTTCTTCTGAGTGAGGAAAGACCGGACATTAGCAGTCTGGAGGAGCAGTTTTCTCCCGAAGAAGCGAATGGTGTGACGAAGGATTATTCGCCTTTTTTAAGCCGCATTGAGAGGAACTCCATGTGGAGATTCCGGCTGTGCGCGAATCCGATCCACAGTGTCATGCAGGACGGGAAGCGAGGGAAGAAACTGGCCTATACGGTTGAAACCGAACAGCTTTCCTGGCTACAGCGGCAGGCAAAGAAAAACGGCTTTCTTGTGTCGGAGGACTCTGTCCGCGTTACCAGGAAACAGTGGTATCAGTTCAATAAGGGAAACGAGAAACGACGTGTCCGTATGCTGCTCGTGACTTATGATGGCGTTCTGAAGGTTACGGACCGGGAACTTTTTGTTCAGGCACTGACATCCGGAATTGGAAGAGAGAAGGCATATGGCGCGGGACTTCTGACGCTGATGCATGTGGAGAATCAATGATATGACAGAAATTCCGGGAATGATTCGTCCGGAGCTGCAGGCGCTCCCGCAGATCGCAGACAGAATGACCTTCCTGTATCTGGAACGATGTGTTTTAAACCGTCAGGACGGAGCAATCACGGTAACCGATGAGAAGGGCTGCGTTCACATTCCGGCGGCTGCAGTCAGTGTACTTTTGCTGGGCCCGGGCACGAAAGTAACGCATCGTGCGATGGAACTGATCGGTGACGCGGGAGTGAGTGTGCTGTGGGTTGGAGAGAAGGGCGTCCGTTATTATGCGGGAGGGCGTCCGATGACGCACAGTTCTTCCATGCTGATCCGGCAGGCGGAGATGGTGAGCAATACGCGACTGCACCTGGATGTGGTGCGGAAGATGTATTGTATGCGTTTTCCGAATGAGGATGTTTCCAAGCTGACGCTGCAGCAGCTGCGCGGCCGGGAAGGGGCAAGAATCCGGGCAGTCTACCGTGAAATGTCCCATAAATGGAACGTGGAATGGAAGGGACGCGAGTACGATCCGGACAATTTTCAGGATGGAAGTCCGGTCAATCAGGCCCTGTCGGCGGGGCATGCCTGCCTGTATGGACTGGCGCACGCCGTAATTGAAGCGCTGGGCTGTTCTCCGGGACTAGGCTTTGTCCATGTCGGCCACGAGAATTCCTTTGTCTATGACATCGCGGATCTGTATAAGGCGGAGGTGACCATACCGCTCGCGTTCGAGATTGCCTCTCAGGAGGAAAAAGAAGATATCTCTTCCGTGATGAGAAGGCGAACGCGGGACGCCATGGGAGAGCACCATATCCTGGAGCGGATGGTGCATGACATCCGGGAACTGCTGGCGAAGGAGGGAGAAGAGACACCGGAGGATGCGGTATATCTTTGGGATAACCGGGAAGGAACAGTGGAAAACGGAAGGTCCTATGGAACGGATATGGATGAAGATCTTTCTTTTGAAAAGTAGTGTTTTCCTGCTGCGTTTCATGATGCAATATCCGCTGCACGGTATCTGCGTGAAAAGAGTGTCGGGATGGTGATCGTTACGCTTACGGATTGTCCGCCGAAATTGCGGGGAGATCTGACCAAATGGCTGATGGAAATCAATACGGGAGTTTATATCGGAAAGATTAGTGCGCGTGTGCGGGATGAGTTATGGAAGCGGATTTGTGACAATGTCGGCAGCGGAAGAGCGACGATGGTTTTTTCTGCGAAAAATGAGCAGGGATTCAGCTTTTACGTTCACAATACTTCGTGGGAGCCGGTTGACTTTGAAGGAATCCGCCTGATGCGAAGGCCTGCCTCTGTTACAATGGATACAGGAATTGAATCGGCGGAAAAGAAACTGCACAGCCGCGCGCTCGCAAGGAAAGCGGCAGCGGCGCAGAGCAGGAAGAGAGCGCAGGAAGGTTATTGTGTCATTGATGTTGAAACAACTGGTCTGGAATATCAGAGGGATGACATAATCGAAATCGCGGCAATCCGCATTGTCAATCATCAGTTGTCGGATCAGATATCCATGCTGATTCGGGTTGACCGGGAGATTCCGCCGGAAATTTCCCACATGACCGGAATTACGGATAAAATGGTCCGGCAGGAAGGAGTTTCTCTTTGGGAGGCAATGGAGAAGTTTCGTGATTTTATCGGATCTTCTCCAATCGTAAGCCATAATATTTCTTTTGACCGGGCTTTCATCAGCGAGGCCTCCATGCGGCTCGGGGAGCCGCCGTTGAGAAATATATGCAAGGATACGCTGGCGTTGGCAAAAAGACGGATCGATGATATTCGGGATTATAAACTGGAGACCATAGCGGAGTATTATCATATTGAAGTGACCCAAAAGCATCGGGCACTGGCTGACTGCATCACCACATTTCAGATTTATGAGAAACTGAATGAAATTTGAAAAGCAGGATCGCAAAGAGGGCGGTTTTCTGGGATTTTTTTAGTGTTCCCCGCGTATGCGGGGATGATCCCGCTCATCTCAGACTGTCGATCCCGATATTATGGTGTTCCCCGCGTATGCGGGGATGATCCCAAGAGCTTACCGCAGACATCATTACACCAGAGGTGTTCCCCGCGTATGCGGGGATGATCCTAACGCCGAAACGGAGCCGATGCGCTCCGTCCGGTGTTCCCCGCGTATGCGGGGATGATCCTAGTGATGATTTCAAAAGGGTTGTCGCTGATGAGTGTTCCCCGCGTATGCGGGGATGATCCTATGCACAAAAAAAAGACCCTTAAAGGGTCTTTGTGTTCCCCGCGTATGCGGGGATGATCCCGTAGGAAACACCTTTACCAATAAGGAAGGCCAGTGTTCCCCGCGTATGCGGGGATGATCCCGAGGCAGGCATCAAGTTTAATGCAAGGAAATGGTGTTCCCCGCGTATGCGGGGATGATCCTTATACTCGGAGCGTGGGAGCATCGCCGAGGGGGTGTTCCCCGCGTATGCGGGGATGATCCCCACACGAGGGCCGCAAAGTAGTCATACTGACTGTGTTCCCCGCGTATGCGGGGATGATCCCGGAGCGCGCATACTATGCGTTGCGTTCCGGTAGTGTTCCCCGCGTATGCGGGGATGATCCTATGCGCCACAGATCCACGTTGTAGTCCACGAGGTGTTCCCCGCGTATGCGGGGATGATCCTTAAAAAGCCACGCATCCAGATATCCGCCTATAGTGTTCCCCGCGGATGCGGGGATGTATAATGGGCCAGTGAAAGAGATGGGTATTTACTGTATTCAAAATATATTTTGTAAGCGAATTGATGTAATGGGAAATTTAGGGCATAATAAAATTAGCTAAAACAGGAAGGGGGCAATCGTTATGATTACTGCAACTGCAACAGCAACCGAGATGCAGAATAATTTCGGAAGGTATCTGAGTCTTGTGATGGCCGGACAGGAAATTATTGTAACAAAGAATGGACATGAAGTTGGCAGGTTCATCCCGAAAGACGCTGTTGTATCCTATTTGACGGATTCTCTTACAGGAATTCTGAAAGAGGACTATGACCTGGATGAGGCCAAGGCAGATAGCATGAGGGTAAAATATGGTTCTGTTGATTGATACCAATATTGTGCTGGATGTGCTGATGAATCGCCCAGAGTTTGTGAAAGCATCCTCGATGATTTGGAAACTATGTGAAACTGGGCAGGCCAAGGGATACATTTCTACCTTGACCTATGCGAATATGATGTATGTTATGAGAAAGCAACTGACACCGGATCAAATTGAAGATGTATTTCACAAGTTAAATCTGATTTTTGAATTTGCGGATTTCAGTCCGGCAGTTCTGGAAAGAGCTGTGAACATGAAGTGGAAAGATTTCGAGGACGCTGTTCAAAGCGCAATAGCAGAATCGGTGCACGCTGATTGTATCATTACAAGAAATCTGAAAGACTTCACTCGGAGTAAGGTTATGGCATTTACGCCGACGGAACTTCTGGCAAGAATTTAAGGCTGTATGCCGATAAGGTCAGCAGATCGATGATCGCAATTTAATCATACCTGAGACTGGCCTTCGTCTGATGCGAAGGCCTGCCTCTGTTACAATGGATACCGGAATTGAGACGGCGGAAAAGAAACTGTACAGCCACGCGCTCGCAAGGAAAGCGGCAATCCGCATTGTCAATCATCAGTTGTCGGATCAGATTTCCATACTGATTCGGGCTGACCGGAAGATCCCACCGGAGATTTCCCACATGACCGGAATTACAGATGAAATGGTCCGGCAGGAGGGAGTCTCTTTTTGGAAAGCAATGGAGAAGCTTCGTGATTTTATCGGATCTTCTCCAATAGTAAGCCATAATGTTTCTTTTGATCGGGCCTTCATCAGCGAGGCCTCCATGCGGCTCGGGGAGCCGCCGTTGAGAAATATATGCAAGGATACGCTGGCGTTGGCAAAAAGACGGATCGATGATATTCGGGATTATAAACTGGAGACCATAGCGGAGTATTATCATATTGAAGTGACCCAAAAGCATCGGGCACTGGCTGACTGCATCACCACATTTCAGATTTATGAGAAACTGAATGAAATTTGAAAAACGGGATCGAAAAAAGGGCGGTTTTCTGGGATTTTTTTAGTGTTCCCCGCGTGAGCGGGGATGATCCTGACCGGATCCGTCGCGACCAGTCCAATCAGGAGTGTTCCCCGCGTGAGCGGGGAGGATCCTACTACATGGAGTATGACGGGTGTTGTGGTCAAGTGTTACAAAAACGCTTGACCACAACATTTCAGCATAGATGTACGAGATCTGATTCAAAAAGGAGTACTCAGGGGACAGGAAGCCGTGATAAGTTAGAAAGCGAAAGGACGAAGAGATGAAAAAGAGTATTAAGACGCTCATTGAATGCGTTTTCTGGTTCTCATTATTGATTGCCCTTATCGTGGGATCTGATATTGTAAAGGTGATGGTAATCGTGTTCGCATGTATCTATTTCGGATTCGTGGCCTATGTGTGGATCACGACGAAGTGTGTCAGCGGACTGGTTGATCTTATCCGGAAATTCCTCTGAACAGACATATGATATGGTTGATGATTGAGAACCGCGGTGAGAGCCGCGGTTTTATTCTGCCTTGAAAACAGACGACAGATTTTATGATCCCGGAATGAGCAGGGGAAACGTTTTACTCAGGAAGTGTTCTCCACGGATACGTGATAAAAATCTATGAAAACTCGTTGACAGACAGAAAATCCCAGTGTATCGTTTTCTTAAACACATGAATAAATGATCATATGTTTAAAAGATGAGGCGCATCCGGATGACCCGAAGGGAGAACATCCGGCCGTACCCGAAACCTGCATGAGACGGCACATGCCGGATGATGGCGCAGGCAGAGGGCGCTCAGTCAGCACGAGGAGAGATTTCCAATTTGTTGATGAAAGACAGCTTGGATTTTCTCGGAGACAGGAAGAGAGATTCAGCACAAGGAGGAACCCACAATGAGTGAGAGGGAAGAGAAACGAGCGCAGCAGGAAGAAGAAAAGGCACGCGAGGCCGCCGAGATGGCGAAGGCCGAAGCGGAGGTCCGCGAGGAGGAAGACGAAGAGGACGGGGATGAGGACGAAGAAGAGGAGATGGAGCCGCGGCAGAAGCTCATCCAGATCATTATCGCATCGGTTCTTCTGATTGCGGCAGTTTTGATTACCAAGGCCTTTCCGGACCTTGCCATGTGGCAGAAGCTTCTGATTTTCCTTGTTCCGTATGCGGCGGCAGGCTTCGATGTCCTGAAGGAAGCAGCTGAGCACATCAGTGAGGGAGAGGTGTTTGATGAGGATTTTCTGATGTGCATTGCGACCATCGGCGCGCTTCTGATCGGCTTTGTTCCGGGAGGTGAGGAGGAATTCGCGGAGGCGGTTTTCGTCATGCTGTTCTTCCAGGTCGGAGAGCTTTTCGAAGGAATCGCCGAGGGCAACAGTGAGCGCGCAATTTCTCAGCTTCTTGATATCCGCCCGGATACGGCAAATGTGGAGCGGGACGGCGAGGTCCTCGCAGTCAGTCCGGAGGAGGTTTCGGTCGGTGAGACTGTCGTCATCAAGCCCGGCGAAAAGGTGCCGATGGACGGCGTGGTTCTCGAGGGAACCTCCAGTCTTGATACCGTTGCCCTGACGGGCGAGAGCGTTCCGAGAGATGTCACAGCGGGAGATCCGATCCTGTCCGGGTGCGTCAACCAGAGCGGAGTCCTTCGCGTGAGGGTGGAGAAGGAATTCGGCGAGTCCACGGCGGCGAAGATTCTCGATCTTGTGCAGCATGCAGGCTCGAAGAAGTCGAAGAGCGAGAAGTTCATTTCGCGGTTTGCGAAGATTTATACGCCGATCGTTGTTTTCGCGGCAATCGCGCTGGCGCTTATTCCGCCGATGCTGACCGGCAATTTTGTTGGCAATTTTGCAACATGGCTCCTGCGGGCATTGACTTTCCTGATCGTGTCCTGCCCGTGCGCACTGGTGGTTTCCGTGCCGCTGGCGTTTTTCGGCGGAATCGGCGCGGCCTCCAAGGCGGGTATTCTGATCAAGGGCTCCAGCTACATGGATGCACTGGCGAAGGCGGACACGGTTGTTTTTGATAAGACCGGCACACTGACGAAGGGTGTTTTCGAGGTGACGACGCTCCATCCGGAAGAAATGGATGAGCGGGAGCTTCTGCATCTTGCTGCGCATGTTGAACGATATTCTACACATCCGATTGCCGTATCGCTGCGCACCGCATTCGGAGATGAAGACGACGGCTGCACGGTGGAGCAGGCAGAGGAGATCGCAGGGCACGGTATCCGGGCCGTGGTCAACGGCAGAACGGTCTGTGTCGGCAACAGCAAAATGATGGACGCGGTCGGCGCGAAGTGGAAGAGCTGTGAAGAGGCAGGAACGATCATTCACGTTGCGGTGGACGGTGTTTATGCGGGCCACATTCACATCTCGGACGTGGAGAAGCCGGATGCCAGGAAGGCAATTTCGGATCTGAAGGCACTCGGTGTCGGAAGGACTGTGATGCTGACCGGCGACCGCAAGGAGGTTGCGGAGCGTGTTGCGGCAGACCTGGGACTCGATGAATTTCATGCGGAGCTTCTCCCGGCAGACAAGGTTTCACGCGTAGAAGAGCTTCTGCAGAACAAAAAGGAGAACTCCAGCCTTGTCTTTGTCGGAGACGGCATCAATGACGCGCCGGTACTGGCAAGAGCAGACATCGGCATTGCAATGGGCGCGATGGGTTCGGATGCGGCCATCGAGGCGGCGGATGTGGTTCTGATGGATGATCAGCCATCCAAGATTTCGAAGGCAGTGAAGATTTCCCGCAGCACGCTCGCAATCGCGAAGCAGAACATCGTTTTTGCCATCGCCGTGAAGGTCGCAATCCTTCTTTTGGCGGCGTTCGGCCTGGCCCCGATGTGGCTGGCGGTATTCGGAGACACCGGCGTTCTGATCCTGTGCGTTCTGAACTCCATGCGGGCCCTGAAGGCAAGATAAAGCTGCAAACGGAAGGATGGATATGGAAAGAAGAATTCCTGACGAAAATGAATTATTTGATCTTGCGGAGCTGTTCAAGGTATTCGGCGATTCCACCAGAATCCGGATTCTGTATGCTCTGTATGATGAAGAACACAGCGTCAGCGATATTGCGGACGCTTTGAGTATGACGCAGTCGGCGGTGTCTCACCAGCTGAAAATTCTGCGTCAGGCCAAGCTCGTTGGCGCAAGGCGCGAGGGAAAGCAGATTTTCTACGGGCTTGCGGATGAGCATGTGCACACCATTATTCAGGTGGGGCGGGAGCACATCGAAGAAGAATAGTGTTACAGGTAAAAACTACGCCGTCATATTTCTGCGGACCGCCGCAGAATCCCAAAAGGCGCAGCAAGTGCAAAGGGCTCTTGCTGCGTCTTTTTGTGTGGATAGGGAAAGGCACTCGAGGCGGAAATCAAAGGCTCTTTTTAACAGATTCTGAGCGAATCAATGGCTTTATTAGCAGTAAATTTATCTGATAAATGGTACAATATAAACATAAAGACAGATAACAATTGCAAAACAGCCGGCAACTACCCGGGAACCGGCAGAAAGGAGATCAAATGAATTCGTATGCAGGAACACAGACAGAGCGGAATCTGGCAAGAGCCTATGCCGGGGAATCCGAGGCGAGGAATAAGTATACCTATTTTGCCTCGAAGGCGAAAAAGGAAGGCTATGAGCAGATCGCGGCGCTGTTCCAGAAGACAGCGGATAACGAGAAGGAGCACGCCAAGATGTGGTTCAAGGAGCTGTACGGAATCGGAGATACACAGGAAAATCTCCGGGCCGCAGCAGAGGGCGAGAACTACGAGTGGACGGATATGTACGACGGCTTTGCAAGGACGGCAGAGGAGGAAGGTTTTTCCGAGCTTGCTGCGAAATTCCGGATGGTGGCAGCGATTGAGCGGCATCATGAGGAACGCTACCGGGCCCTTCTTCGCAACATCGAGATGCAGGAGGTCTTCGAGCGCAGTGAGCTGAAGGTTTGGGAGTGCCGCAACTGCGGGCATATCGTCATCGGAACCGCGGCACCGGAAGAATGTCCTGTCTGCAGTCATCCGCAGAGTTTCTTTGAAATCAAGGCAGAAAATTACTAGGGGCAGGCGGCAGTCGGACAGCAGATCATCACACTGCAGAAAGGAGCAGCAATGAAATTTTACAGATGTATGAGATGCGGCAACCAGATAGAAATGATTCATGACGCAGGGCCGAACCCGATCTGCTGCGGAGCGGATATGCGGGAGATGATCCCGGGCTCCAGCGACGGTGCGGCGGAAAAGCACGTACCGGTCGTTTCGGTGGAAGGAAATACCGTGACAGTTATGGTCGGAGAGGATCCGCACCCGATGATCGACGCCCATTACATTCCGTGGGTTCTCATCGAGACAAAGGCGGGCACGCAGAGAAAAAACTTAAAGCCCGGCAGCGAGCCGAAGGTCTCGTTCCTTCTGACAGAGGGGGATGAGCTGGTGGCGGTTTACGCGTACTGCAATCTCCACGGACTGTGGGAAAGCCGCTCGTGGTGAGGCTGTGAAACAGGCGAATTTTGCAGAGCTGCGAATGCTGCTGTAATAAAAATGTAACAGTTTTGCCTTCTTTTTTTGTTTGCAGTACAATAGATTGACTATATATTTTCATTCTGCACCGGAGATTTCCGGTGCGGAATCATCTGCAAATGGAAAGGAACTGATAGAAAAACTGCCTATGAATTACGGAAGACAGGGACTTGTCAAAAGACAAAAGAGTCTGAATTCCAGAAGCAGGAAGAGGGCAAACAAGGTCGGACTGATTTTTGGAATGGTGCTGTTCCTCCTGATGGTCGGCGTGATTGCCATGGTCTCCTGCGTAGGGCTTGGAGCATTTCGCGGAATTCTGGATTCTGCGCCGGACATCAGCAACATTGATGTTACGCCGACAGGATACTCCACCTTCGTTTATGACAGTCAGGGCAATCAGACAGCGAAGCTCGTATCGACGGATTCCAACCGTATTCCGGTCACATTGGATATGGTGCCGAAGGATCTGCAGCATGCCTTTGTGGCTATCGAGGATGAACGGTTTTACCAGCATCCGGGCATTGACGTGCAGGGTATCATTCGTGCGATGGTAATCGGAGTTTCGACCGGCCACTTCTCTGAGGGCGCCAGCACGATCACGCAGCAGCTGATCAAGAATAATGTTTTTACGGGATGGACGGACGAATCCTTCTCGGAGAGTGTGCGGCGCAAAATTCAGGAGTGGTATCTTGCCATTGAGCTTGAGAAGACGATGAGCAAGGATGACATTCTTCTGAACTACATGAATACCATCAACCTTGGCCACAATACGCTCGGTGTCGAGGCTGCTTCCCGAAGGTATTTCGGCAAATCCGTGAGCAAGCTGAATCTCTCGGAGTGTGCGGTTATCGCGGGCATCACGCAGAATCCTACCTATTATGATCCGATCACCTATCCGGAGCACAACAAGGAGCGCCGCGCGCAGGTCCTCAAGAACATGAAGGACCAGGGGTGGATTTCTCAGGATGAATATGATGAGGCGATGGCGGACGATGTGTATTCCCGCATCCAGCTGGTGGACAACAATACCAACGACAACGCCATCAACTCTTATTTTGTGGATGCGCTGACGGAAGAGGTTCTGAATGACCTGATGAACAAGGGCTACACGGAGACGCAGGCGTATACGCTTCTGTACAGCGGCGGCCTTAACATCTATTCCACACAGGATCCGGACATTCAGGCGATTGTGGATGAGGTGGTCAATGACGAGGACAATTATCCGAACGGAACCAGATGGTATCTGAACTACCGTCTGACCGTGCAGAGCGCTGACGGAACACTGCATAACTACAGCACGGAGATGATGGAGAGCTATTTCAAGCAGTCCAATCCGTACTTCACACTGATTTTCGACACCAAGGACGATGCCAGGGCCTGTGAGGAGGAGTATAAGAACGCGGTAGTCGGCGCGGGCGATACCGTCCTTGCGGAGAATGAGAACATCACGCCGCAGCCGCAGGTTTCCCTGACACTGGAGGACCAGCACACGGGCAATGTGCTTGCAATTTCGGGTGGACGGGGCGAGAAGACCGCAAACCGGACGCTGGACCGCGCGACGGATTCGGTCCGTCAGCCGGGATCTACCTTCAAGGTAGTTTCCACCTATGCACCGGCGTTGGATGCGGGAGGAATGACGCTGGCTACCACGCAGAATGATGCTCCTTACTCCTACGCGGACGGAACACCGGTCCGGAACTGGTACGGCGAATCCTACCGGGGACTGTCTTCGCTTCGTCTTGGTATTCAGAATTCCATGAACATTGTGGCGGTGAAGACACTGGTGGACATCACGCCGCAGCTCGGATATGAGTATCTTCTGGACTTCGGCTTTACCACGCTGGTGGACAATGAGGAGATTAACGGAAGGGTTTATTCGGACATTCAGCCGACCCTGGCACTCGGCGGCATCACCAAGGGCGTCAAGAACATTGAATTGAATGCAGCCTACGCGACGATTGCGAACGGCGGGGAATACCTGGAACCGAAGATGTACACCAAGGTGACCGACCATGACGGAAATGTCATTCTGGACGCGGATGAGATCCGGCAGAAGAGAAGGGTTCTGAAGGAGACCACGGCGTGGCTTCTGACCTCGGCCATGGAGGATGTTGTCACCAAGGGTACCGGCACGAGAGTCAACTTCGGCACGACGCCGATTGCCGGCAAGACGGGAACCACTTCGGATGAAAATGACGTCTGGTTTGCGGGCTACACCAATTATTACTGCTGTACGACCTGGGCAGGCTATGACGAGAATACAGATCTTGTGGGCTCGGAATCCGGAATCGCGAAGACGATTTGGAGAGGCGTCATGGAGAAGGTACATGAGAACCTTCCGGCCTCGGATTTCACTAAGCCTTCTGGAATTGTGCAGATGACGGTTTGCAGGCTCTCCGGAAAGCTTCCGGTGGCAGGTCTTTGCGACAGCACGCTGACTACGGAATATTTCGATGAGGACAATGTTCCGACGGAGCAGTGCGATGTTCATTATCAGGGAACCATCTGCGCATACTCCGGACTTCCGGCAACGGATGAGTGCCCGTTCAAGACGACGGGAGTGGCAACATTCGATGAATCCGGTCTGCACTGCATCCATACGGCGGAGTTCATGGCACAGCCGAACATTGCGGAGATTCTGGCGCAGGAGCAGCAGGAGATGGATCAGGCGGCAGCAGAGGCTGCGGCGAGCGACGCGCAGACATCTCTGGATGCGGCGAACAGTACGCTGCAGGAGGCGAGCAATACGCTGCAGGCGGCACAGGATGCATTGGTGGCGGCACAGCAGAGCGGCGATGCGAATGCGATAGCGGCGGCGCAGGCAGCCGTGACTACGGCAACGAATAACTACAACGTGGCTGTTCAGCAGCAGGCGGCAGCGCAGCAGGCCCTGCAGTCTGCGCAGAATCCTTCCGGAACCGGGGATGCTGCGGCAGGCACAGCGGATCCGAACGCTGCAGGTCAGGCCGCCGCGGCGGTACCGGCCGGATGAGGTGGGCGATAGCGGCAATGAGAAAATCACGGCAGCATGTGTGGGAACCAGATTGACTGTCCGGAAAAGAGCAACGTTGTTACAGGGATGCACGGGAAATACGAAGAGTGTTTCCCGTGCGTTTTTTGCATCGGTGCTGGTGCACTGACTGGCTGCCACATTTGGCAAAACCGCGGCATGCGAAGATGTCTGATGACATTTTCTCCTGGTCAGGGGGCCCTTTGATGGAACTCTGGTATTGCGGATTTTGCCTCAGTGAGGGATGAAATGGCATATTTTACAATACAGAAAACCGGCTGCGGGGAATATGAGGAGAAGAAATCGCGATTCCTCGGTGAAGCGATTCCGGTGCAGTCGGAGGATGAGGTGCAGGAAGCGCTTGCAAGGATCCGGAAGCACTATTATGACGCACGGCATCACTGCAGCGCTTATGTGCTGGGAGAGAAGCGGGACCGCAAGAAGGCTTCGGACGACGGAGAGCCGCAGGGGAGCGCCGGGCTTCCGATCCTGAACGTGATCGAGGGGGCACAGTGCACGGGGATTCTGATCGTTGTGACGCGGTATTTCGGTGGGACGCTCCTCGGAACCGGCGGACTGGTCCGGGCCTACACAAATGCGGCGAAGGCAGCCCTTACGGATGCGGGGCCGGTGTGCATGCGGGAAGGGGAAATCCTGGAGCTTGTCATGGACTATGCCTTTCTGGACCCGGTGCGCTATTTTCTGGATCGGGAAGGCCTTCAGAGCGAGGGCATCGACTACGCGGACCGCGTGACGCAGAGGATTGTAGTGCCTGAAGAAAAGGTTCTCCTGGTCCGGAACGGCATGCAGGAGCTATCAAGCGGTAAAATTGCAGTGAAATCTTTGCAAAAAGGCTTCTACGGCTTTGACAGCGCAGAGGCTCTGGATTAGACTTAAAAAAGTTGCGTTGAAAGAAATCAAACAGCAGCATCGGTGCTGATACACCGGTTTTGCCTCAGCGGCACCAATTTCGATGATCTCATCGGAGAAAGCCCATTCGGGCATTTCTCCTCGGGGTGCCGCAAAAAACGCGGC
>CALEFO010000185.1 GCA_937877165.1 uncultured Lachnospiraceae bacterium
CGGTGCAGGCGGAGAGATCGGTCACATGAAGGTTTCTGATCACGAGATGGATTCCTGCAACTGCGGCAAGAAGGGGTGCCTCGAGCAGTACGCATCGGCAAGCGGAATCGTGCGCGTGACAAGGAAGGAGCTTGCGAAGAACAAGAAGGCGACGACGCTGAAGGATGACAGCAGGCTCTCCGCAAAGAAGATCTTCGATGAGGCGAAGCAGGGCGATGAATTGGCGGTTTCCATGGTGGACGCGTTCGGAAAGAAGCTTGGTGAAGCGCTTTCGGTTATTACAGCGGTAGTAGATCCGGAGGCAATCGTCATCGGGGGCGGAGTTTCCCGTGCAGGGCAGATTATTCTGGACGTCACGGAGAAGTATTACACGCCGGCCGCGTTTCATGCATGCCGCAGCGTTGTCTTCAAGCTGGCGCAGCTTGGAAATGATGCAGGAATGTACGGCGCAGTCCGCATGGTGCTGCAGTGAGCGTTTTTCCAGAATGAATTCGACAGAGAGGTCCGGCAGGATTGCCGGACCTCTCTGTCTGGTTTATGATAAAAGACATGATTGAGATCAAAGAGATTACGGATCTGGCTCTTCCGGAGCTGGATCCGTATACACATCTGAATGAGAATCAGCTGAAGCACTACTATGAGCCGGAGCTCGGAATTTTCATCGGGGAGAGCCATACGGTGATCGAGCGGGCATTGGCGGCGGGATATGAACCGCTTTCGGTGCTGCTGGAGAGGAAGTTCCTCGAGACGGAGGGAGCGGAAATCCTGCGCCTTTGCGCGAAAAGGCCGGAGAAGGTGCCGGTCTATGTGTCGGAGCTGGAGGTTCTGACCCGGCTGACCGGATATCATCTGACGCGCGGAATTCTCTGCGCGTTCCGAAGAAAGACGCTCCCTTCTGTAGAAGATGTCTGCCGGGGCGCTTCGCGGATCGCGGTTTTGGAGAATATCGAGAATCCGACGAATGTCGGGGCGATGATCCGGTCCGCCGCAGCCCTTGATATGGACGCGGTCCTTCTGACGCCGGAGTGCGCGGATCCCTTGTATCGAAGGGCCATCCGTGTCAGCGTCGGAACGGTTTTTCAGGTTCCGTGGACCTATATTGGGGTGCCTGCGCGCCGTGGCGCATGGATGAAGAAACTGGAGCCAGCAAAATGCCGGCTGGAAGATGGCGAGAATCCGTCCGGCTGGCCGGGGGACGGAATGGACTGCCTGCATCGTCTTGGCTTTCGGACGGCGGCGATGGCGCTGCAGCATGACACGGTGGAAATTGACGATCCGAAGCTTCTTTCGGAGGAGAAGCTCGCCATTGTCCTTGGCAATGAGGGAGACGGGCTGACGCAGCAGACGATTGCCGCCTGCGATTACACGGTGAAAATACCGATGTCGCACGGCGTGGATTCGCTGAATGTGGCGGCTGCGAGTGCGGTGGCCTTCTGGCAGCTGGGACACCGGAGAAGTTGAGAGTGGGTACAATATGTGCGGAATTGCCGGAATCATTAACATAGGAAACGCGAAAGACCAGAGAGAGAACATGCAGAGAATGCGGGACCGCATGCGCCGCCGCGGACCGGATGGAGGCGGAACCTGGGTTTCTTCGGACGGCGTGTGCACGCTGGGGCATCAGCGGCTTTCCATTCTGGATCTTTCTGCCAACGGAGCGCAGCCGATGATTTCGCATTCCGGAAGATCGGCCATCACCTATAACGGAGAAATTTACAATTTTGCCTGTGTGCAAAAACAGCTCGAAAGAGATGCCGCAGTGAAGGGACAGAAGATCGAATTTCGCAGCACCTGCGACACCGAGGTCCTGCAGGAGGCGATCGAGTTCTACGGAATGGAAAAGGCGCTGTCCCTGTGCAAGGGAATGTTCGCTATTGCTTACTATGAGATGGAATCGCAGACGCTCACACTGGCAAGAGACCGGATCGGGGAGAAGCCTTTGTACTACGGATGGCTTTCCGGGATTTTTACCTTTTCCTCAGATCTTGGCAGCATCCGGGCGATCCGCGGCTTTGACAATCCGATCCGGGAGGAGGTCCTGGATCTGTATTTCGAGCATGGTGTGATTCCCGCGCCCTATACGATCTACGAGGATATCTACAAGCTGGAGCCCGGAACCATGCTGACGCTGAGGGCGCCGTTCACAGAGGATGCAGCGAAGAGGAAAACGTACTGGTCCGTGACGGACGTCGCAGTCCGCGGTCAGAAGAACCCTTTTGCCGGAACGAGAAAGGAAGCGGCGGATGAGCTGGAAAGGCTCCTTCGCGCGTCCGTTCGGGATCAGATGGTGGCGGATGTTCCGCTGGGAGCCTTCCTGTCTGCCGGAATTGATTCCGGCACGATCGTTTCACTGATGCAGCAGGAGAGCACCCGGAAGGTGAAAACATTCACCATCGGGATGGAGGATCCAGCCTACAACGAGGCGGCCATTGCATCGCAGATCGCGCAGCATCTCGGGACGGAGCACACGGAGCTGACCATTACGGAGGAGGATGCGAAGGCGGTGATTCCGCTCCTTCCTGAGATGTTCGCGGAGCCATTTGCGGATTCCTCGCAGATTCCGACCTACCTCGTCAGTAAGCTGACAAGAGAGCACGTGACGGTCTCCTTGTCCGGTGATGCGGGAGACGAGCTCTTCTGCGGCTACTACGACTATCCGGCGACAGCGCGCAAGTGGGGCAAAATCCGGAAAATTCCGTATCCCCTGCGAAAAGCGGCGGGAGCCGCGCTGGAGTGCAGTCCGCTGGCATCGAGAGACATGGTCCGCATCAAGAGTCAGATCCTGCAGGCGGCAAGTCCGGAGGAGGTCTACCGGCTCTCCTTCGAGACGGATCCCCTTATTTTTCAGATTGCAAGAAAACACGGAAAGCTCCCGTATGCATATACCGAGACCGGCAGGGATGTCACGGGAGAGGTCTGCCACGACATCATGCTGATGGATCTTCGGATGTATCACCCGGACGATATTCTGGTCAAGGTGGACCGCACGGCAATGGCGGTGTCGCTGGAGACGCGCGTTCCGTTTCTGGATAAGGATGTCGTGGAATTCGCCTGGACGCTTCCTCTTGCATATTTGCGGGAAGGCGATACCGGCAAGCTCGTTCTTAGGGATATTCTGTACCGCTATGTGCCCAAGAACCTGATGGACCGCCCGAAAAAGGGCTTCTCCATTCCGATCCGGAAGTGGCTGAAGATGCCTGGGCTGCGTGCATGGGCAGAAGATCTGATTGCTCCGGAAAAGCTTAGGCAGCAGGGGCTTCTTAATCCGGAGGTCGTGCAAAGGATCTGGTCGGATTTCACCCAGCGGGACGTGTGGCGGATCCAGATCTGGTACATTCTGATGTTCCAGGCCTGGTATGAAGGGGAATACTGCGGACAGCAATAGTATGAAAAGCGGGCCCTGGCAGATGTACGAAATATTTGCAGTGCCTGTTGACAGAAATCCGCGCACATGCTATTGTATTTAGGTCTGAGTAATCAGAAGACATCAAGCAGAGTTCCACTCTCACCTGACCGGTCAGCAACAATGCACTGGCAGAGTTCATGATTATCACACCGCCTGATGATAACGATTGTGTGTGTCTTTACAGAAAGTGAAGAGAAGTGGCAATCGGAATTGCAGACAGGGCGGCATGGAGTACACAGAAGAGATCCTCGGGGAAGAAGATGTAAGAGTTCCATGGTTTTTCATGGAGGATGACCGGATGATCGTGTGCTTCCACAGAATGTGAGAAATGATGACAGTGGCGACCTGCTGCTGTCATCTTTTTTTGAGAATTCCGGAATTTTTCCGGGAGGATGCCGGACAGAGCCTTTCACATCTGACCGGCAGGCAGTATTGAGGGAGGGCAAACCTATTAATAACAACAATAACCGAAGACAGCAGCGCAGACCGGAGGTGCCGATCAACGAGCAGATCCGGGATAAGGAAGTCCGCGTAATCGGTGCGGATGGAGAACAGCTCGGCGTTATGCCTACTGAGGATGCCAGAAAGATGGCCCGCGATGCAGAACTGGATCTGGTTCTGATTGCACAGACGGCGCAGCCGCCTGTCTGCCGGATCATCGACTACGGCAAGTTTAAGTATGAGCGTCTTCGCAAGGAGAAGGAAGCCAAGAAGAAGCAGCATGTTGTGGAGATCAAGGAAATCCGTATGTCTCCGAACATTGATCAGAATGATCTGAATACGAAGATCGGTTCTGCGAGGAAGTTCCTGGAGCGCGGTGACCGCGTGAAGGTAACACTTCGTTTCCGTGGCCGCGAGATGGCTCATATGAGCGAGAGTGCCCACATCCTGACGGACTTTGCCAATGCACTGGTGGATATTGCCGTGGTAGACAAGGCACCGAAGGTGGAAGGTAGATCCATGTCCCTGTTCCTGGTTCAGAAGAAGTGATCTGTCCGGGACAGCGTGCAGGAATCATCAACACAAGACCGGCTTTTGCCGGCTCAGAAGGAGGAATTAGTCATGCCTAGAATGAAAACAAACAGATCCGCTGCAAAGCGCTTCAAACTCAGCGGAAATGGTAAGCTGATCCGCAACAAGGCTTATAAGAGCCACATCCTTACCAAGAAGACCACGAAGAGAAAGAGAAACCTTCGTCAGCCCGCAGTTACGGATGCAACGAACGTAAAGAACATGAAGAAGATCATGCCTTACCTTTAATTCAGGTGCATGATGGTTATTTGATGGAGGAAATCGAAGATGGCAAGAATTAAGGGTGGCTTAAACGCCAAGAAGAAGCATAACAGAGTTCTGAAGCTCGCAAAGGGCTACAGAGGAGCCAGATCCAGCCAGTACAGAGTAGCGAAGCAGTCCGTAATGCGTGCACAGAACTCCGCATTTGCAGGCAGAAAGCTTCGCAAGAGAGACATGAGATCCCTCTGGATCGCACGTATCAACGCAGCTGCAAGAATCAACGGACTTTCCTACAGCAAGCTGATGCACGGCCTTAAGGTTGCAGGCATTGACATCAACCGCAAGATGCTGGCTGAGATGGCAGTCAACGATGCAAACGGATTTGCAGCACTTGCAGAGGTTGCAAAGAAGAACGCATAATGTAATTTATTCAGCATGTGGCTTTTTTATCATGAATTGTCCGCTTGCGGACAGTTTTCTATAAGAAATCGCCATATGCGGAATCGTTATTCGAAAGAGAACGATACGAGCAATGCAAAGGAGCAGGACACGGATGTGCCCTGCTCTTTTCGTGGTGGTACGTCAGGCGGCACAGAACCCATGCGTAAAGGGGGACAGGACAATCCCATCTGGTGTCTGTCTGTGGCGCGGCCGACAGCTTTGGAAAAGGAGCGGAAACCAGATGAATCTTTTTGACGTGATCGGACCTGTCATGGTGGGCCCGTCCAGTTCTCATACGGCAGGAGCGGTCCGGATCGGAAATGTGAGCCGAAAGCTCTTGGGAGAAGAGGTGAAGAAGGCGGAAATCGGCCTTCACGGATCCTTTCTTGCGACAGGAAACGGCCACGGAACAGACCGGGCACTGATTGCCGGACTCCTCGGACTTGCCGTGGATGATGACCGGATCCCGCACAGCTTCGAACTGGCCAGAGAGCGCGGAGTGGAATTTCATTTTGATGCGGTGGATCTCGGAGAGGATGCCAATCCGAATTCGGCCAGGCTCCTTCTGACATCGGCTTCCGGCAGAGAGCTGGAAATTGTGGGGGCCTCGGTGGGAGGCGGACGCATCATGATCACCGAGCTGGATGGTCTTGCGGCGAATTTCAGCGGGGACTATCCGACGCTGATTGTCCACAATGAAGATCAGCCGGGACATGTGGCGGAGGTGACCTCCATGCTGCAGCACAAATCGGTCAACATCGCGACGATGCAGCTCTACCGCTCCGGAAGAGGCGGCCATGCTGTCATGGTTCTGGAGTGCGATCAGGAAATTCCGCTGGAATCCGTGCGGTGGCTGGAGCATCTGGAGGGAGTGGAGAAGGTGACGTATTACAGCCTTCTGGACGGGACTGAGGAGAAGAAAAGCGTGGCGAATGCCAATGAGCAGAAAGAAAATTGAGACAGGAACAGAATTGGAAACAATTCGTGCAAGAGGTAAGTGAGGATGTATCAATCACTGATAGAAATTACGGAGGTCTGTCGGACAGAGCAAAAGCCGTTCTGGCAGATCATTCAGGAAGACGACTGCAGAGAGGAAGGAATCTGCCGGGAAGAATCGGAACA
>CALEFO010000186.1 GCA_937877165.1 uncultured Lachnospiraceae bacterium
ACCAAGGGACTAACACCCTTTTATTATTCAACTGACAAAATCTTTACTCCAACGCCTTCCGCGGCAGGATCAGGCCATCGTCTTCTCGATAAATTCCGCAAGTTCCTCTGCCTTTTTCTGAAGGACTTCCTGATCCTCTCCTTCAATCATCACGCGGACAAGCGGCTCCGTTCCAGACGGACGAATCAGAACTCTTCCCTTCCCGTCGAATTCCTTTTCCAGTGCGTCAATCCGCTCCACAATCTCCGGATAGTCACGATAGTGTTCCTTCTTCGTGTTGTCCACATGGGCATTGATCAGGGCCTGCGGATACTTCTTCATTATCTGGGCCAGCTCCGACAATGACTTTCCAGTCTCCTTCATGACCTGCAGAAGATGCAGGCAGGACAGAAGACCGTCTCCTGTAGTATTCTCCCCAAGGAAAATAATATGTCCGGACTGCTCGCCGCCAAGGCTGGAATCAATTTCCTTCATCCGCTCCAGGACGTAGCGGTCACCGACCTTTGTTCTCTCAATATCAATTCCGTTCTCACGACCCATGATAAAGAAGCCCAGGTTGCTCATAACCGTAACCACGATCGTATTTCCCTTCAGAGTTCCCTTCTTCTTCATGGCATTTCCGATAATGGCCATGATCTTGTCGCCATCCACGATCTCGCCGTGTTCATCTACCGCAAGGAACCGGTCCGCATCGCCGTCGAATGCAAGTCCAACCGCCGCGCCTTCCTCCAGAACCTTCTGCTGCAGCTCCTCCATATGGGTCGAGCCGCATCGGCGGTTGATGTTCACGCCATCCGGATCATTGTGAATCGGAATGACCGTTGCGCCAAGCTTGCGGAGTGCCTCCACATTGGAGCGATAGGACGCCCCCTCTGCCGTATCCGCCACAACCTTCATTCCGGTCAGGTCAATCGGAACCGTCTCAATCGAATGATCTACATACTCATGCCAGGCATCCATGCGGTATTCAATATGTCCAACGCCCTCTCCTGTAGGAAAGTCGATGTCGGCCATTCCGCTCCGGATCTGCGCTTCAATCTCATCCTCTGTTGCATCGGGGAGCTTGAAGCCCTCTCCGTCAAAAAACTTAATTCCGTTGAATTCCATCGGATTGTGTGAGGCCGAGATCACAACTCCGGCATCTGCCCGATGTGTCTTTGCAAGATAGGCAACCGCCGGAGTAGGAAGAACACCCAGATAAATAACATTGGCTCCCACGGAGCAGGCTCCTGCCATCAGCGCATTTGCCAGCATGTCGCCGGAGAGTCTGGTATCACATCCCACCATAATGAGAGGGCGCTTTCCGCCATTGTCCTTCGACAGGACATAGGCGCCTGCCTGTCCCAGCTGCATCGCCATCTCTGCTGTCAGTTCCTTGTTCGCAACTCCGCGCAC
Source organism: uncultured Lachnospiraceae bacterium (assembly GCA_937877165.1). Taxonomy (GTDB): domain Bacteria; phylum Bacillota; class Clostridia; order Lachnospirales; family Lachnospiraceae; genus CAG-791. The sequence continues at coordinate 1,396 of CALEFO010000186.1, forward strand.
GCCATCCGTGCCAAACATTCTGCTCATTTTCTTCCTCCCTTGCCGCAGCTTTAGCTGCGGCAACACGAAGAGAAATCCGCGAAGGCGGTTTCTCTGATGTGATCTGTTGTCATTTTAATTCTGCAATTCATCCAGCTCTAGTCTGCATCCTCAGAGGAAGCATTGCTGCCGCCGAAAATAGAAGCCTGCGCCGTAATCTCCACAGAAGCTGTCACCGTGTTGTTGATCTCCACTCCATCCGGCTGTACGATTTCAATCTGAGCGGTATAGACACCTTCGGTTGTTCCGGAACCACTGCTGCGGATGACATGCTCTACATCAATGGATGGGGTAAGATCCGAGACCTTGATTGCGTCCAGTGCAGAAGACAAACCTGTCATGCTGATGCTGAACGTCGGCGATTCCGCCGAAGCCGCCGTTGTCTTCTTGCCGTCATTGACCGAGGTGATCTGCGCCTTGTAGCCGGAAGGAACATTTTCCAGTGAAATGTCTGAAACGCTGACATTGATGTCCGCCGTCTCCGCCGCCTCAATGCCGACCGTAATATCCACCATGCCGTCAAAGCCGGAGTCCGCAAGGCTGGCTCCCTCCGGAAGATAATTTCTGATGTCAAGCGTTGTCTGGAAGCTTGATGTACAGTCGGTGATGTCCACATCCGATGCCGGAATGGAAATCTTCTCAACATCCGCCAGCACAGAAGATTTTCCTGCCAGCTTCACCGTATCCGGATCCAGCGTCACAACACCGTTCCGGATATAGCCGTCTGCAGGTGTCCCGCTCACGCCGACCTCAATCGGCACGGTTTTCAGAGGAAGGATGATCACATTCACCTTCACGGAGGTGATATTCATCGTCAGGTTGGACGCATCAATGACGCCGCCGTTCTCATCATACAGCTTTACATCCGAATACGTGCTGATGCTCCCCGTCGCTCCGGAGACATCGATCGTCGCCTTTGCGGTGGCAATCGTGGATACCACCGATTCCGGACCGGAAACCCGGATCTGATTCTGCTCCGGCACAATGCTGTCCAGCTCGTATCCGTCCGCCACATCACCGCTTGCTTCCGTCTGTAAAGCGAACGAATCCGTCAGCTTCGGCTCGATCGAAAGCATGACATTGTCCACACTTCCGTCAATATCCTCAATTTCATTATTATATTTCGTCGAATAATACTTGATCTCCACCGTATTGAGACTGGTGAGATTCTCCACATCCGCTGTCGCCACGATGTCATCCCGGCTCAGGTCCTCAATGATAGATCTTCTTGCCTTGACCGTGACCACCGGAATGATATCGCTGTTGTCCTGGACGGTATAAACCTCTCCCTGATCCGTGATCATGGAGGTGTGCAGGAGCTTGACCTGCACATTGGTGATCCTCATGTACTTCACCGGATCGTTGACGTTGTTGATCAGAACCCACACAATGACCGCCACGAACAGGGCTGTAATCTTCAGCCCGAGATTATTCAGGATATTCGGCCTGTTTTTTTTATCCTTCATCCTGATCTTTTTCCTTTCGGTTCTGCAAAATTCCCTTGTGATCGCCCATGCCCTTGTCCTGAAGCTTCACAAGTCTTGCGCGCAGTTCATCCGAATTGACATCCCGGTCCAGAACGCCCCGATACGCAATACTGATCTTGCCCGTCTCTTCCGAAACAATGATCGTCAGGGAATCTGTGACCTCGGAAATTCCGACCCCTGCCCGATGTCGTGTTCCAAGATCCTTGTCGAGCTTGTTCTCCGACAGCGGCAGATAGCAGGTTGCCGCCACCACCCGGTCTCCGGATATGATGACTGCTCCGTCGTGGAGCGGCGTGTTCTTCTCAAAAATATTGATCAGCAGCTGACTGGACACCATCGCATCCAGATCAATTCCGGTACGTTCCCACTCCTGCAGCGGCGTACTCTGCCGGATCACAATCAGTGCCCCCGTCTTCACTCTGGCCATCGCCGTGCAGGCACGGACAATTTCTGAAATGGTCTTGTCCGAAAACAGGCCATCTCCTCCACGCGAGCCTTCCCGGAACAGTGCTGCAAAAATGTTCTTCTGTCCCAGCTCCTCCATCGCCGAACGAAGCTCCGGCTGCAGAATGACAATCAGGGCAATGACCGCGATACTCGTCACGTTCTGCACGATCCACAGGATGGTCGTCATATTGAACAGAGCCGCCAGGACCACGAAAACGATGATAAAAAGGAAGCCCTTTAAAAGTGCATATGCTCTCGTATTGCGAACCCACAGGATCGTGTAATATACCAGGACGGCAATGATCAGAATTTCTACGACATCTGTCCACCCGACCGACGGGATATGCAGTACATCTGTGTAATTGGCAATCGTTTTCTGTAGCGTCTGCATCTGTCCTCAATACCCATCAAAAATATCCGGGAATTTCCGCTTCAATCGTCTCTTTACGGATTTTCCTCAGAAGTCATCCTGAAAATCATCGGAATACGATTCCGGCTCCTGCTCTTCGGCATAGCCATCCTCTCTGTAGCGTTCCTCCTGTGGATATCCATTCTGTTCTGCGTCCTCATATCTTCCATCCGGGCCGCTTTCTTCCTGACCGTCTCCGGCGTATTCCGGCTCCCAGGCTGCAGATTCGTTTGAATCATAACGATTCTCCGCTCCCCGGATATCTTCCGCATAGCCCTGTGTTCCGCGCCGTATGTTGATGGTCTTCACCGTACGCTTCGGACGCGCATAAATATTCTTCGGAACTGCCTTTACATAATAATAGTAGTCATCGTCCTCAAACTGCGTATTCTCAATTCTCGTATAATCCAAATTGAACAGAAAAAACGAAATAACAGCACCCACGCCAAAGCTGACGATACTGCCAAAGAGAACACCGACAATGCTGATGTCCGTGTTGTAAATCATCGCACCAACCAGAAGGATCAGAAGCTGGCTGAGTGCACCTATGCCTGATGCAATGATCCAGGCCTGACGGATCGGAAGCCTGCGGATCAGATAGACTGCAACCGCGGCTGCAACCACTGCAATCACGCGGATCATCATTCCGTGATTCTGCATGATACCGTCCAAAAGAAACTGGAAACGGCTCACCATTCCATCGGTATCCGTGCCGGATGCACTGCTGATTGCCGTCTCATTCTGGTGTACAAAACGAATGAAGCTGTCGGTAATGATGCCGACCGCCACTGTCGCGCCGCTCGCCGGAGAATACAGCAGTCCTCCCGCAATTGGAAGCGCATACGGAATTCCGATCGTCCTGAAAATCGGATACAGCAGAAGCAGCATGGAATCTCTCGGTGTAAAGCGATAGTACACCAGCAGCATCACCAGAAGAAGGATGGCTCCGATTGCAGCGGCCTCCAATGCCAGCGAATACAGGTGAACCAGAATAATCACTCCGTAGACAGCAACGATCATCCCGGCCGGTATCAGTGTGCAGATCAGGGCGATCAGAAAGGTCGGAAGGCCTCCTGCAAGCGTTGTCTGGTAACCGATCTGGCTGTTGATATAGATCAGCCCCAGCAGAACAACCAGAAATTTCGCCCCCATGTTCACGTAATTCTCATACTGGGAGTAAACGGAAATTGCTCTCTCCCGCAGTTCTAATAGTGTTGTCATTTTCCGTTAGTCTTCCTTTTCCTTTTGATAACTGACGGACAGTCTGTGCAGATCCTGATAAAACGCATTGAGGTGACGCCGTGCTCTCTTATAGCGGGCGCTGTACACCCAGACAGTAATGGCAATCATCCCGCCGACAAACAATGCATAGCCAAGAAGAAGCGCCGTCAGAAATTCCTGAATGTTCATACTGTAAATTTCCACAACCAGCGTCTCAAAGTTATAGATGCCGTATATGCCGAACAAAATGACAAATGCGGCGGTCGCGCTGATAATAGTCAAAAGGACCTGACGGGTGATATAGTCTCCCCGGAAATACGAATTGATCTTCTCATCCCGGATTCCGTCCCGCTGCTCATACGCAGCCATTCTTGCCATCCGGCGGACCCGTTTTTCATCAATCATGCCTATACCCCACTGTCTTCTCCGATTGCTGCTGCAAGAAACATTACTTCCGCCGCCCCTGCTCGCAAAAGCTGCCGCGCGCACGCATCTATCGTCGCACCGGTCGTAAAGATATCATCGACCAGCATAATCCTTTTAGATTCTACATCAATGTCAGATACAATAAAAGCATTTTTCAGATTACGGCGGCGCTCCTGGGCGCTCATATTCCGCAGCGCAGCGGTCTGATTTTGCCGGATCAGAAGATCCTCGCGAAGTGAAATTCCGGTTTCCTCTGCGATCGTTTTCGCAAGAAGTTCTGCCTGATTATAGCCGCGCTTCCAAAGGCGTTCCCGGGAAACAGGGACAGGAGCCAGCACATCCACCTGTGCCGGATTCCATTCTTCCCGCAGCCTTTCTGCCATCTTTGCCCCGAGAAAGTCCGCATACTCTGCACGTCCCTCATATTTCAGCCGGTACAGCATACCGGACACATCCCGGTAACGGTAAACCGCACAGCCCTTTGTAAAGAGCCGTGCCCTCTTCTCACAGTCTCTGCACAATTCCCGGTTCCCGTAAACCGGTTTTCCGCAGCGGCAGCACAGTGCATCCCGCTTGGGGGACAGCGCTTTCTGCGCAAGCTTCTCCCCACAGCTGTCACAGATCAAAGCTCCGAATGGCCGCACCGGCTCATCGCAGACTGGACATCTCCTCGGAAACACGAGATCTGCAGCAATCCCTGCCGCATGCCGCACCTTCTTTCTGATTCTTATCCCTCGCTGAGGCAAAATCCGCGAAGATGATTTTGCTGAAAGCTCTGCTCCGATCACATTTCCTCCCTGCATCAGCCTGCGGATTCTCCTAATTTTCCTCTTCCTGCTTCATTTCCAGGATCCGGTCCTTCAATCCGGAGTAACGCGTATACTGACTCAGATTCTGCTCCATTCTGCGGGAGACTGTTGCCAGAATGGAGCAGAATCGGAGTAACGCGTATACT